>NZ_MIIV01000209.1:0-2541 GCF_001743015.1 Shigella sp. FC1567 | reverse complement strand
AATAACGCGTAATCATCAGTGCCGCTCAATGTGGCAACTGTTGAAAAAAGTTCGCCATTTTATGGAAACCGTCAGCCCATTCCCCGGAGGCAAACATGGGCTGGCAAAAGTGTAGCGGTATTAAGCGCAGCTATTTAGATTATTGCCGCATTTTCTCCACCACGATCAGAGCCGAAAAAAGATAATTTTTTTCCAACTGCCACCCGGCGTAATGCGTTTTCACCAATGTTACCCCACCTATTGCGGCAAAAGGTAATGTCTTCAATCGATAGAAGTTTCTGGTAATCTACTGGTATTTGAGGTTTTCCATGACTACCGTTACTGTTCATTGTCCGCGCTGTAATTCCGATGAAGTTTATCGACATGGCCGTAGTTGTTCCCGGCATGAGCGTTTCCGTTGTCGCTCATGTAAACGTGTTTTCCAGCTCACTTACTCTTATGAAGCCAGAAAACTCGGCGTTAAGGAGCAGATCGTTGAAATGGCACATAACGGCGCAGGGGGCTGTTATACCGCCAGAACACTGAAAATCGGCATCAATACCGTCATACGGACATTAAAAAGCTCTCGCCCCGGCGGATAACATCTGCGCCAGTCGCTCACGCTGATGTTGCCCTTATCTGTGAACTTGATGAGCAGTGGCGCTTCGTTGGCAGCAAGGCGCAACAACACTGGCCCTGGTATGCGTACAACACTAAAACTGGCGGTGTGTTGGCTTACACTTGCGGGCCACGGAATGATGAGACCTGTCGGGAACTGTTAGCCCTGTTGACTCCGTTCTGTATCGGCATGGTGACCAGCGATGACTGGGGCAGCTACGCCAGAGAAGTGCCGGAGGAGAAACACCTGACCGGCAAAATCTTCACGCAACGTATGAACGTAACAACCTGACCCTCCGCCCCCGCATCAAGCGGCTGGCACGTAAAACAATCTGCTTCTCGCGTTCCGTGGAAATCCACGAAAAAGTCATCGGTTCCTTCATTGAAAAGCACATATTCTAATGATTGGAAGTACTACCCGGCAAAACTCATTCAGTGCATTCCAGTGATTCAGGATATAGTTGAACGCCTTTACCATTTCAGCATGGTTTGACAAAGTTTTCCTCTGGAGCTTTATCCAGTCATACAAGGACTTCATTCGCGGCACACATTTCTCCTGCCTTACCGCAAGCCGTTTTTCTGCCGGCCTCCCTCGTATTAAATGTGTATCGTTTTTTTACAGTAATTTTAATTTATCATTCTATAATAGGAATAAATGAGCTTGGCTAAAATATGATATAAAACAAATATACTTACTCGGATTACATTTCCTTGCTCACTGGAATGTTGAATTCAGTGTTATTATTGACTGCAGTCACAATAAAAAAAAGAATTCCATAGAAAACCTCAACAAATAAATTACAACTAACTTCTGTTATGTGTAAAATGGAAACTATTAAAACTTAATATCGAAAATGGTAAGTGAAATTTGTATAAATATACAATTTTAAATATTTATTCTCACAAATATAAGGTTGCCCTAGCATTATGTTCTCTGTAAATAATACACACTCATCAGTTTCTTGCTCCCCCTCTATTAACTCAAACTCAACCAGTAATGAACATTATCTGAGAATCCTGACTGAATGGGAAAAGAACTCTTCTCCCGGGGAAGAGCGAGGCATTGCTTTTAACAGACTCTCCCAGTGCTTTCAGAATCAAGAAGCAGTATTAAATTTATCAGACCTAAATTTGACGTCTCTTCCCGAATTACCAAAGCATATTTCTGCTTTGATTGTAGAAAATAATAAATTAACATCATTGCCAAAGCTGCCTGCATTTCTCAAAGAACTTAATGCTGATAATAACAGGCTTTCTGTGATACCAGAACTTCCTGAGTCATTAACAACTTTAAGTGTTCGTTCTAATCAACTGGAAAACCTTCCTGTTTTGCCAAACCATTTAACATCATTATTTGTTGAAAATAACAGGCTATATAATTTACCGGCTCTTCCCGAAAAATTGAAATTTTTACATGTTTATTATAACAGGCTGACAACATTACCCGACTTACCGGATAAACTGGAAATTCTCTGTGCTCAGCGCAATAATCTGGTTACTTTTCCTCAATTTTCTGATAGAAACAATATCAGACAAAAGGAATATTATTTTCATTTTAATCAGATAACCACTCTTCCGGAGAGTTTTTCACAATTAGATTCAAGTTACAGGATTAATATTTCAGGGAATCCATTGTCGACTCGCGTTCTGCAATCCCTGCAAAGATTAACCTCTTCGCCGGACTACCACGGCCCGCAGATTTACTTCTCCATGAGTGACGGACAACAGAATACACTCCATCGCCCCCTGGCTGATGCCGTGACAGCATGGTTCCCGGAAAACAAACAATCTGATGTATCACAGATATGGCATGCTTTTGAACATGAAGAGCATGCCAACACCTTTTCCGCGTTCCTTGACCGCCTTTCCGATACCGTCTCTGCACGCAATACCTCCGGATTCCGTGAACAGGTCGCTGCATGGCTGGAAAAACTCAGTGCCTCT
>NZ_MIIV01000208.1:0-2553 GCF_001743015.1 Shigella sp. FC1567 | reverse complement strand
GCGCGGAAACTGCTGGGATAACAGCCCAATGGAACGCTTCTTCAGGAGTCTGAAGAACGAATGGATGCCGGTGGTGGGTTACGTAAGCTTCAGCGAGGCAGCTCACGCCATAACGGACTATATCGTTGGATATTACAGCGCACTAAGACCGCACGAATATAACGGTGGGTTACCCCCAAACGAATCGGAAAATCGATACTGGAAAAACTCTAACTCGGTGGCCAGTTTTTGTTGACCACTTCAGATTTCATTCAACGTATCAATTAACGGCTACGGCTTACCAATAAGATAACCCTGCATATAATCGATCCCCAAAGAGAGCACCGCCTCGCGGATCTCTTCGTTTTCAACGTACTCTGCCACTACCCGCATTTTCTTCATTCGCGCCAGGTGGCAAATCGATGCCACTATCTGATAATCCAGACTATTTGACACAATATTGCGGATAAAACTGCCGTCAATTTTAAGCAGATCGGCATTCACATTTTTAAGCCGTGCATAGCTGGCGTAGCCGGTGCCGAAATCATCAATCGCAATCTGGCAGCCTAATTCCTGAAGATGCTGCAAGGTGATTTGCGCCTGCTTAACATTGGTCAGAGCATTACTTTCGGTGACTTCAAAAATAAGTTGCCACGCTTCAATCTGATATTTAGCCAGCAACTGACTGACTTCAAAAGGAAAACGAGCCTGACATACCGAGGTTGGAGACAGATTAATAGCAAAACGGTGAGCGGGCATCTTCGCTCTGTTTTCAGCCATAAATTGCAGCGTATGCTCAATGACCCACATGTCGATACTCGACGATAAACCAAATTCGTGCGCGACCGGCAAGAAGCTATCGGGGCTGATCAGTTCATCATTCTCACCTTTCATGCGCAGAAGAATTTCATGGTAAACATCACCACGCATACCGGTAATCGGCTGGGCCATCAGGAAAAAATGGTTGTGTTCCAGCGCCTGCTGTAGTCGATTCATCATCGCGACTTTATCTTTCAATTCGCGTTGCAAATACATTGCCCCGCGACGCTGCATATTTTCCGGGGCGTTGGTCACGATGGAAAGTTCGGCGACCGTATTTAGCTCTCCCAGCAGCAGGTAGATATGATTCACTGGCGAGCGCACATAGCAGTAACTGACGCCAATCTGCGGTTGCATCGGCATGCCATCCCAAAAGAAACGAAATTGCTTGAGATGGCTATCCAGTGCGGTAATGCGCTCCTGGTGCGATTCTGTATTCAGTCGCAGCGCGAGATCGTTACCCGAAAGCTGATAAACATCTTCACCCGGTTCCAGCAAGGGTGACAGCCAGTGAGAAAGTTTTTGCTTGTATTGAATCCGCAGCATGATGCCATAGTTCTTAACCAGCATTTCCATGCCAGGGATGCGTAAATAACAAAGCGCAGACCAGGGGGCATCACGCAACGCGCGATTCAGGGCGCGAACATTTGGCAGATGAACCACCGGGTCCACATACGCAAGCCGCTGAATGCGTCTGACTACCGCTCTCTGACGGGTTGCCAGTACAGCCATATAATTGACAATAAAAGAGAATACCAGATAACTGGAGGAGGTTATGGTCAGCTGCGTGGTATAGCCAGGATAAATGGGAATGTAATTTTGATAGCTGTGGATGCTGATCATCAACACGACCGCCCAGAGCAGAGAAATCAGCTTATAACCATAGCGCATCGCTCCCCACATCATCAGGGGCAGCAATAATGACAAGGTATAATTGGTGCTAAAAATTGTGCTTTTTTCATTTAACGGCATGCATAACAGCAACAATAAAGCACCTAATGCCAGTAGCCAGAGCGCGAACTCTTTTTTGGTGACTTTGGCATCAACCTGCTGTTTTAATTGCGAATAATAGCTACGTAAATAAAATGGATTTCGCACTACCCGAATGATGAAGTAGCACAGCGGGACACCGATCAGATTACCCACCAGTAAGGCCTGATAATTGATTAAAGTCCCGAGGTTAAAAGGCATGACACCGACCAGATTTTCTCTGCTCGCCAATAATCCTACAAATGCAGCAAACTGGAAAAGTATCAGAAACAGCGTTGCAGGAAACACAATCTGCCAGAATATACGCTGGGAAATTAAACGGGTATCACCATGTGAAACGTTGTTACGCCGGGGAGTAAAGACCCTGTAACCGCCCCAACAGAGAATGATAATGATAATGATAATGATAATAAAATTTGAACCGCCCCGGGTTTCCTGGAGAGTGTTTTATCTGTGAACTCAGGCTGCCAGATCATCGTTTCCGATGGAAGCATAATAAGCTTTTTCTGCTTCTGCCGGAGGGATGTGGCCCAGCCTTTCCAGCAATCGTCGATTATTATACCAGTCCACCCACGTGAGTGTGGCCAGTTCCACTTCTGCACGGTTTTTCCAGCTCTTACGGTGTATTACCTCCGCTTTGTAAAGACCATTGATGCTCTCCGCCATCGCGTTGTCATACGAGTCGCCTGTACTTCCTGTTGATGCCAGTAATCCGGCTTCCTTAAGCCGCTGTGTGTAGGCCAGCGATACATACTGAGAACCTTT
>NZ_MIIV01000207.1:0-2600 GCF_001743015.1 Shigella sp. FC1567 | reverse complement strand
AAAGGTTCTCAGTATGTATCGCTGGCCTACACACAGCGGCTTAAGGAAGCCGGATTACTGGCATCAACAGGAAGTACAGGCGACTCGTATGACAACGCGATGGCGGAGAGCATCAATGGTCTTTACAAAGCGGAGGTAATACACCGTAAGAGCTGGAAAAACCGTGCAGAAGTGGAACTGGCCACACTCACGTGGGTGGACTGGTATAATAATCGACGATTGCTGGAAAGGCTGGGCCACATCCCTCCGGCAGAAGCAGAAAAAGCTTATTATGCTTCCATCGGAAACGATGATCTGGCAGCCTGAGTTCACAGATAAAACACTCTCCAGGAAACCCGGGGCGGTTCACACCGCAATATAACGAAACGAAAGGCCATATGACCAAATGCGATGGTTGTTATGACCGTGTTGCGGAGGGTAAAAAGCCGATCTGTGTTGAATCTTGTCCGCTGCGGGCGCTGGATTTCGGCCCTATCGACGAGCTGCGTAAAAAACATGGCGATCTGGCGGCCGTTGCGCCGTTGCCGCGAGCTCACTTTACCAAACCGAATATTGTGATCAAACCCAATGCCAATAGCCGCCCGACCGGGGATACCACTGGCTATCTGGCAAACCCGAAGGAGGTGTGAGATGGGAAGTGGATGGCATGAATGGCCGCTGATGATCTTCACGGTCTTCGGGCAATGTGTAGCAGGTGGTTTTATCGTTCTGGCTTTGGCGCTGCTCAAAGGCGACCTGCGAGCAGAAGCCCAGCAGCGTGTTATCGCCTGCATGTTTGGTTTATGGGTGCTGATGGGCATTGGCTTTATCGCCTCTATGCTCCATCTTGGTTCACCAATGCGCGCTTTTAACTCGCTCAACCGGGTAGGGGCTTCAGCACTCAGTAACGAAATCGCCAGCGGTTCGATCTTTTTTGCCGTAGGCGGCATCGGCTGGTTGCTGGCAATGCTGAAAAAGCTGTCACCGGCATTGCGTACGCTGTGGCTGATAGTGACGATGGTTCTTGGCGTCATCTTTGTCTGGATGATGGTGCGTGTGTATAACAGCATTGATACCGTTCCGACCTGGTACAGCATCTGGACGCCGATGGGCTTCTTCCTGACGATGTTTATGGGCGGCCCGTTACTGGGTTACCTGTTGTTGAGTCTGGCTGGCGTCGATGGCTGGGCGATGCGTCTGCTGCCAGCAATTTCTGTACTGGCACTGGTAGTGAGTGGCGTGGTATCAGTGATGCAGGGCGCAGAGCTGGCGACTATTCATAGTTCTGTGCAGCAGGCCGCAGCGCTGGTGCCGGACTATGGTGCGCTGATGTCCTGGCGGATCGTGCTTTTGGCCGTTGCCCTGTGCTTGTGGATTGCACCACAGCTAAAAGGTTATCAGCCTGCGGTTCCGCTACTTTCTGTATCATTCATTCTGCTTCTGGCAGGGGAATTAATCGGTCGCGGCGTATTCTATGGTTTGCATATGACCGTGGGGATGGCCGTCGCAAGCTAATCATAACAACCGGGGTTTCGGCCCCGGTTCTCTTTTATTTCTGCTTCGTTAACGTGTCATAACAGGTCATCAAATTACGATAATCAGGAATGTGGTTAGAGAACAACGTCGCCAGTCCTTCAATATCATTATGCCAGTCGCGATGCAGCTCGCACGCCACGCCGAACCATGTCATCAATTGCGCACCAGCTTGCGACATGCGATCCCATGCCGAATGCCGGGTAATTTCATTAAAGGTCCCTGACGCGTCAGTCACGACAAAGACGTCAAACCCTTCTTCAATGGCTGAAAGCGCCGGGAATGCCACGCAAACTTCGGTTACCACACCGGCAATAATTAACTGTTTTTTACCTGTCGCTTTGACAGCTTTTACAAAATCTTCGTTATCCCAGGCGTTAATATTTCCCGGGTGAGCAATGTAAGGTGCATCGGGGAATTGTGCTTTCAGTTCTGGAACTAATGGGCCGTTAGGACCGGTTTCAAAACTGGTGGTAAGAATAGTTGGTAAGTTGAAATACTTAGCCTGGTCACCCAGCGCCAGCACGTTATTTTTAAACTTATCGGGTTCGATATCCCGTACAAGGGAAAGTAAACCAGCCTGGTGATCAACAAGCAAAACGGCAGTAGACTGGCCCCCTGAATCTCCAGACAACCAGTATCACTTAAATAAGTGATAGTCTTAATACTAGTTTTTAGACTAGTCATTGGAGTACAGATGATTGATGTCTTAGGGCCGGAGAAACGCAGACGGCGTACCACACAGGAAAAGATCGCAATTGTTCAGCAGAGCTTTGAACCGGGGATGACGGTCTCCCTCGTTGCCCGGCAACATGGTGTAGCAGCCAGCCAGTTATTTCTCTGGCTGAAGTGGTCAACAAAAACTGGCCACCGAGTTAGAGTTTTTCCAGTATCGATTTTCCGATTCGTTTGGGGGGAACCCACAGTTATATTCGTGCGGTCTTAGTGCGCTGTAATATCCAACGATATAGTCCGTTATGGCGTGAGCTGCCTCGCTGAAGCTTACGTAACCCACCACCGGCATCCATTCGTTCTTCAGACTCCTGAAGAAGCGTTCCATTGGGCTGTTATCCCAGCAGTTTCCGCGC
>NZ_MIIV01000206.1:0-2656 GCF_001743015.1 Shigella sp. FC1567 | reverse complement strand
CGGGTAAATCGCGCCATGGTGCACCGGAACATAACACCCAGAACATGCCATTGATGATTTTACGGTGCTCAGCCCATGGGCGTCCGGCCCGTGGTGTGGTGGGTTCAGGAGGTAACAGGGGCTTGATGATGGTCCATGCCTCATCGGGAAGGTCGTAGCGAGCCATAGTTCAATATGTTGTGTAAACAGACAGTTACTATAACTCAGATGATTAAGGGACACAGCCTACTATTCCGCGCAGCTATTTAGCTCTCTTTTTGTTGAGCGCCCATGATTCTTTCATTTATTGTTACTAATTTTTTATGTTATCATCATGTTATGAGCATGCCCTGTTCTGCGTCTCTATTTTATCTATCATATTCTGAGCATTAACTACATAACAAGGCGCAAGATATATATCCAAAAACAAATAATACTGTTGCAATAATTCCTTTCAGTAAAGGAAGTGTGATTAAACTCAGGGGATTTCAGAGTGAAAATCGTACAACATATTAAAATATGTTCGTTATAATACATACAAGAAAATATTAAGTTAGATAATTTTATTCTAAATAACTGCAGATAAAAACGCACATAATGGGGGATGTTTTATGAAAATACCTGAAGCAGTAAATCATATTAATGTTCAGAACAATATTGATCTTGTTGATGGAAAAATAAATCCGAACAAAGATACAAAAGCATTACAAAAAAACATATCATGCGTAACAAACTCATCCTCTTCTGGCATAAGTGAAAAACATTTAGATCACTGTGCTGATACTGTGAAAAGCTTTTTAAGGAAGTCTATAGCAGCGCAAAGTTATAGTAAAATGTTCTCTCAAGGGACCAGTTTCAAATCATTAAATCTTTCTATTGAAGCGCCATCTGGAGCACGGTCATCATTTCGGTCACTTGAGCACCTCGATAAGGTGTCCAGACACTATCTTTCTGAAATAATACAAAAAACTCATCCTCTTTCTTCGGATGAACGTCACTTGCTCTCTATTATTATTAATTCTGATTTTAACTTCAGACATCAAAGTAACGCTAACCTGTCAAATAATACTCTTAATATTAAGTCCTTTGATAAAATTAAGTCTGAGAATATACAAACATATAAAAACACATTCTCTGAGGATATTGAAGAAATAGCTAACCACGATTTTGTTTTTTTTGGGGTTGAAATTTCCAATCATCAAGAAACACTCCCACTAAATAAAACACATCATACTGTGGATTTTGGTGCTAATGCGTATATCATTGATCATGACTCTCCATATGGATATATGACATTAACCGACCACTTTGATAATGCTATTCCACCTGTTTTTTACCATGAGCACCAATCATTTTTCTTAGATAACTTTAAAGAGGTTGTGGATGAAGTTAGCAGGTATGTGCATGGTAATCAGGGAAAAACTGATGTGCCAATATTTAATACTAAAGATATGAGGCTTGGAATTGGGTTGCATCTTATTGATTTTATAAGAAAGAGTAAAGATCAAAGATTCCGAGAGTTTTGTTATAATAAAAACATTGATCCTGTTAGTCTGGATAGAATTATAAACTTTGTGTTTCAGCTTGAGTATCATATACCAAGAATGCTAAGCACAGATAACTTCAAAAAGATAAGACTCAGAGATATATCTTTGGAGGATGCCATTAAAGCATCCAATTATGAAGAAATTAACAATAAGGTGACTGATAAAAAAATGGCTCATCAAGCTCTTGCTTATTCTCTAGGCAATGCAAAATCTGATATGGCACTTTATTTACTATCTAAATTTAATTTTACAAAACAAGATATCGCAGAGATGGAGAAAATGAACAACAATATGTATTGTGAGCTGTATGATGTTGAGTATTTACTTAGTGAAGATAGTGCCAACTATAAAGTGCTAGAATATTTTATTAATAATGGATTGGTTGATGTAAACAAAAGATTTCAAAAAGCAAATAGTGGGGACACTATGCTTGACAATGCAATGAAAAGCAAAGATTCAAAAACAATTGATTTTTTATTAAGAAATGGAGCGGTATCAGGCAAACGATTTGGGAGGTGACCTAAAATATATTTAGGTTGTGCCCTGAATCTGACGTTGTCATTTTTGTTATATTGATCGATATAGGGGATGGTGCAGACCGTTCCCCTGCAACAACACATTGCATGTGGTGAACGCCCCGGGCACACTTAGCCTGTGTCAGGCCGGCATATACCTCAGCAGACTGATATCCCGCGCGTTTTTCTTCAGCCCCTCCACATTCAGTCCCGCGATGGCCCGGCGGTATACCATCCGGCCGCCACACAGCACGCATTCGAACGGGTCACGACTCAGGAACTGTTTCACCATTTGTGCATAGCACACTTTCGCCACTGGTTCCGGTTTATCCATCCCCAGAGCACGGTACACCTGCGGCAGCTTCTCTCCACACACCCGGTTGGCAAGGAACCCGAAGTACCTCACCATCTTAAAAAACTTCTCCGGGATGTGCTGTTTCAGCCTCGCGACCAGCTCACGCTGTGTCAGCGTTTCCGTCGCCGTTTCTCCCGTTTTGTGGTCCAGGTAACGGAAGTTCAGGCTCGCCCCTCCGTTGTAATGTGCCAGCCGGGAGGCCGCTATCGGCGGCTTCTTCAGATAACGACCCAGGTAGCGCGCCGTATTCCTCCCGCCGG
>NZ_MIIV01000205.1:0-2707 GCF_001743015.1 Shigella sp. FC1567 | reverse complement strand
TCCCTCGTGCGCTCTCCTGTTCCGACCCTGCCGCTTACCGGATACCTGTCCGCCTTTCTCCCTTCGGGAAGCGTGGCGCTTTCTCATAGCTCACGCTGTTGGTATCTCAGTTCGGTGTAGGTCGTTCGCTCCAAGCTGGGCTGTGTGCACGAACCCCCCGTTCAGCCCGACCGCTGCGCCTTATCCGGTAACTATCGTCTTGAGTCCAACCCGGTAAGACACGAATTATCGCCACTGGCAGCAGCCACTGATAACCGAATTAGAGGAGTAAGACTTGAAGTCATGCGCCTGTTAAGGCTAAACTGAAAGAACAAGTTTTGGTGACTGCGCTCCTCCAAGCCAGTTACCTCGGCTCAAAGAGTTGGTATCTCTGAGAACCTTCGAAAAACCGCCTTGCAGGGCGGTTTTTTCGTTTACAGGCAGTAGATTACGCGCAGAAAAAAAGGATCTCAAGAAGAACCTTTAATTTTTTTTCACACTTGGTATCCTACTTTAACCCATAAAATAAACACTTACACCGACACGCCCTTAAACAAAAGAAAAAAAAACAATAAAAAACACCGCAAAAATGGATTGTTAACAAATGAAAATACTCAATTCGAATCTCATAACAAACATATCATCAACAATAAGAAATCACCTTCTAACATCATCCAAAAATATAAAAACACCCCCATCACCAAACATGGACGTAACAAGTCATCGTCGTTTATTCCAGAAAGACGGAATAGGATTGAGCCAAACAGGAAAAGCAACACAACTTGTCATTATGTCGCATGGTGGATGGAAAGAGATCTCCCATCCACAAACACTATTCACGCGTCAAAAAGGCGATGGATGGACTGTAGTCCCCAAAAACCTAAGAATTGATTTTTATACAAAAGACAACGACTTCACAAAGGGACTAAGCGTTCTTTCAGAGGTAAACAAACGCCATACTGAAGCTCAAAAAGGGTTAACACCATCACTAAACATAAGCAAAGATGACCTAAAAGTTCTAGCGAACGCGCGCAATATACCTCAATCAAAATTAGAAGAAGAAATGATGTCACAAGCCATATATAGAAAAGAATACGCAACAAGTAATGAGAAGATAAAAAACTATGCTCTATATTACCATGAACAAGCCCAAAATATTATACAAAGACATCAAGATGGCTTAGGAAACAAAAATATTGATATAGCATTTATAACTGATAAAAATCATAAGAAGCACCTTTCTGACATATTTAAAGTAATAAATGAATCAGGAGTAAAATATGATGTAATTCACTTTGGCGCTTGCCGAGTAAATAGAGAGGAGAAATAATCATCATTTACCATAATCCCTTAATTGTACGCACCACTGAAACGCGCTGAACGCGATTCTGACGCAGACACCACAAAAATAGATGTTTTACCCCGGAAAAACAGGAAGGATGCGTCAGGATCGTTTTCAGCTCGCTGCATAGCTATGCATGAAAGCGAATGGAGATCACTTTGGGAGCTTACCGTGTTCATACCGTCTGTTTTCAACAGTTTTCTCCCCGGGAAGCTAATCTGCCATAAGCCTGGATAACAGGGCACGGTGATACTCCGTAATAGCGATCAGCACCTCCGCATACTCCCTGTCCCCGATACGCTTGCCGTCGATAAAGAGTTTTTTCTGTAACGCCCCCAGTCTCATAACTTCTTTCAGTACCCGATCATCAGTCAGTGAGTTAACGTTCTTACCGAGAGCTGCCGCCCGTAAAAAACCGGAAACGGTCTTGCCGCATTCAGCAGCCCTTTTTCTGATTTCCTGGTCTTCTTCTGCCGTCAGACGAACAGGGCGACTGATAGCCCGCCTGCGCGTATTACTTCCACTTCGTTTTGTCATAAAACATGGCTCCGTATCTGACATGGGTGTCGGGGCAAAGCCCTGACCAGGGCAATTGTAATAGCGTGCATGTATGCGCGGTATAACAATTGCACATCCTGTCCTGTCAGCAAGCTCGAATTACCGACAAAGGCACGGCAGTTTTTTGGCAGTTACAGTGTTGTCTGACAGAAATACCCGTCAAAAAGCCAGGCGGCAGCAAAACAGTCGAAAAGTGGTACGCGATATAATCACATAACGCAGATGACAGACAGAACGGAGAAAACGAAAAGATGAACAAGCAGCAGCAAGCCGTACTCAACATGGCGGGATTCATAAAAAGCCAGAGCCTGACGCTGCTCGAAAAACTGGACGCACTCGATGCTGACGAGCAGGCCACCATGTGTGAGAAACTACACGAACTCGCAGAAGAACTCCAGAACAGCATACAGACACGCTTTGAAGTAGAAAATAGCACAGAGAGATAACGCTCAGGACAGGATGTCGAACGGCACAACAGAGCGTAAGGAGAAAATGTCACATAAGGCGCTCTTCCGCTTCCTCGCTCACTGACTCGCTACGCTCGGTCGTTCGACTGCGGCGAGCGGTATCAGCTCACTCAAAGGCGGTAATGCGGTTATCCACAGAATCAGGGGATAACGCCGGAAAGAACATGTGAGCAAAAAGCCGAAGGCAGGGACAAAGGCCGCGCAGGTGGCGTTTTTCCATAGGCTCCGCCCCCCTGACGAGCATCACAAAAATCGACGCTCAAGTCAGAGGTGGCGAAACCCGACAGGACTATAAAGATACCAGGCGTTTCCCCCTGGAAGCTCCCTCGTGCGCTCTCCTGTTCCGACCCTGCCGCTTACC
>NZ_MIIV01000204.1:0-2763 GCF_001743015.1 Shigella sp. FC1567 | reverse complement strand
TCGGCCTTTGAGGTCGTGGTATGGATGACGGATGGCTGGCCGCTGTATGAATCACGCCTGAAGGGAAAGCTGCACGTTATCAGCAAGCGTTACACTCAGCGCATTGAGCGACATAATCTGAATCTGAGACAACATCTGGCAAGGCTGGGACGGAAGTCACTGTCGTTCTCAAAATCGGTGGAGCTGCATGACAAGGTCATCGGGCATTATCTGAACATAAAACACTATCAGTAAGTTGGAGTCATTACCTCCAGCCTGTATCTTTTTGTGTTTCGCTGCGCTATCGGTGCAGGCAGAAGAAACACCGGTAACACCACAGCCGCCTGATATTTTATTAGGGCCGCTGTTTAATGATGTGCAAAACGCCAAACTTTTTCCGGACCAAAAAACCTTTGCCGATGCCGTGCCGAACAGCGATCCGCTGATTATCGGATGCAGCAAAACCAGAGCGGATTTGATCTGCGCCATTTCGTTAACGTCAATTTCACCCTGCCGAAAGAAGGCGAGAAATATGTTCCGCCAGAGGGGCAGTCACTGCGCGAACATATTGACGGACTTTGGCCGGTATTAACGCGTTCTACCGAAAACACCGAAAAATGGGATTCTCTGTTACCGCTGCCGGAACCTTATGTCGTGCCGGGCGGACGTTTTCGCGAGGTATATTACTGGGACAGTTACTTCACCATGTTAGGACTTGCCGAAAGCGGTCACTGGGATAAAGTCGCGGATATGGTGGCCAATTTTGCTCATGAAATAGACACTTACGGTCATATTCCCAACGGCAACCGCAGTTACTATTTAAGCCGCTCGCAACCGCCCTTCTTTGCCCTGATGGTAGAGTTACTGGCGCAGCATGAAGGCGATGCCGCGTTGAAGCAATACCTGCCGCAAATGCAAAAAGAATATGCTTACTGGATGGACGGTGTTGAAAACCTGCAAGCCGGACAACAGGAAAAACGCGTTGTCAAACTTCAGGATGGTACCCTTCTCAACCGCTACTGGGACGATCGCGATACGCCACGACCAGAGTCATGGGTGGAAGATATTGCCACCGCCAAAAGCAATCCGAATCGACCTGCCACTGAAATTTACCGCGACCTGCGCTCTGCCGCTGCGTCTGGCTGGGATTTCAGCTCGCGCTGGATGGACAACCCGCAGCAGTTAAATACCTTACGCACCACCAGCATCGTACCGGTCGATCTGAACAGCCTGATGTTTAAAATGGAAAAAATCCTCGCCCGCGCCAGCAAAGCTGCAGGAGATAACGCGATGGCAAACCAGTACGAAACGCTGGCGAATGCCCGTCAAAAAGGAATCGAAAAATACCTGTGGAACGATCAACAAGGCTGGTATGCCGATTACGACCTGAAAAGTCATAAAGTGCGCAATCAGTTAACCGCGGCCGCCCTGTTCCCGCTGTACGTCAATGCGGCAGCGAAAGATCGCGCCAACAAAATGGCGACGGCGACGAAAACACATCTGCTGCAACCCGGCGGCCTGAACACCACGTCGGTGAAAAGTGGGCAACAATGGGATGCGCCAAATGGCTGGGCACCGTTACAGTGGGTCGCGACAGAAGGATTACAAAACTACGGGCAAAAAGAGGTGGCGAATATCCATTACAGGATGGCTTTGGCTGGACCAATGGCGTGACGCTGAAAATGCTGGATTTGATCTGCCCGAAAGAGCAACCGTGTGACAATGTTCCGGCGACGCGTCCGACCGTTAAGTCAGCAACGACGCAACCCTCAACCAAAGAGGCACAACCCACACCTTAACCAGCGCTTACTCCGACAACGTCATTCGGCTTCTCCGGATGGCGTTGTCGGCAGATAACACCATAGCTATGGTGTTTTCTACACAGCCGGTTTTTCAAGTCCTGGCGGGAAGTATTGCGCAAATGTTTGCCATACGTGGTTGCCGAAGATAGCGTCATTTCTACGGGTAAGTGTTTCACTATCATCCCCCGGTGATTTACACCGACGTTGCCTATATAAAGCATCGATTGCTACCTGAATATTGTTACGGTGTTCACTCATCAACGTTTTTTTGCTTTCTGGAGTTAAATTAATAATCACATAATCCAGACACTCCAGAGAATTTAGCAACCAAAAAAAGAATTCAGACCATTCCTCTTCGCGTAACTGAAGCATTGCCGAACGGGTATTTTGGCTTAATCTGCCAGAAGGATTGATCAATTCTAAATGTTCAATAAGCGCAGCCAAAACCGCCTCACTATCCGCCCCATTTTTAACGCCTGACTGGCTACTGTCTAAAATATTTATTTTCTGAATCACACCAAAAACAACGAAACAATAATTAAAAAAGGATTCTGTTGTTGTTACCGGGAACCGACTTTATCGGATATCGAAGTGCTATATTGATTTTTTTCACCCGTAAAGCAGGTGTCGAATATACGGGTAATGTTGCCAACTTACTGATTTAGTGTATGATGGTGATTTTAAGGTGCTTGCGTGGCTTCCATTTCCATCAGATGTCCTTCCTGCTCCGCTACTGAAGGCGTGGTGCGTAACGGCAAAAGCACTGCCGGACATCAGCGCTATCTCTGCTCTCATTGCCGTAAAACATGGCAACTACAGTTCACTTACACCGCCTCTCAGCCCGGTACGCACCAGAAAATCATTGATATGGCCATGAATGGCGTCGGATGTCGCGCCAGTGCACGCATTATGGGCGTTGGCCTCAACACGGTTTTACGTCACTTAAAAAACTCAGGCCGCAGTCGGTAACCTCGCGCATACA
>NZ_MIIV01000203.1:0-2778 GCF_001743015.1 Shigella sp. FC1567 | reverse complement strand
AGAAGCAGAAAAAGCTTATTATGCTTCCATCGGAAACGATGATCTGGCAGCCTGAGTTCACAGATAAAACACTCTCCAGGAAACCCGGGGCGGTTCATTGAGTTTGTAATATCCTGTCTGATGTCCAGTGGTGGTAAGTACGGGGCTGACCATATAGACAAGTTTAACTGCCTTACCCGCAGAGCAGGAACAGGCGTATTGCCAGTTAGTGCTACTTAGCGTTGCAGAGGTAAACTCCCGTCCTGTCACGTTATCTGTCTGGTTCACCGTAACATCATCAACCACACTGCTGTAATTTGTCGCACCGCTAGTGCTGTCGGCTCCACACCCTCCTGAGGAGGCATAAGCGCAGGATGTGGATATCAACAAAAGTCCTGTTATAAGAGGCGCTCTTTTCATTTTTTTATCCTTAATGGCACTGCGCTGTGCCTTGTAATACAGAGGTTGTTGGTTCTGAATCCGGTGTATTAAAAGCAAACTGACATTGTTGATCTGCCTGATTTCCCCAGCGTACAGTCCAGCTTTGTGATTTACTCGATATCCCAGAGAGATATAGTATGCCGCCCTCATCGACGATACTTTGTTGCCCCGTATCATCGTTGCTGGCAAGAGCGCCAAAGGGCAACGGTTTACCGTTGCGATCGCTGACTGTAACAAGTACGCGATAACCGATATTGGCGTTGAAACGCGCCGCTACCATTGCACCTCTGTTGGGCACCACAAACTGTGTTGTTTGTTCAAGATCGACGTTATCGGGCAGCTGCGTAGTATCTACCGAGAGACGGTTTTCCTGATAAGTCGTGAGATAAGGAATCACTGCATAGCCAAAGGGATCAGTAGCAATCCCCGGATAGTTTTGTATCCTCACGCCAGAAGCCCCGTTAGCATCGATAAGCGCAAAAGCGTTGCCCAGATATTGCGAGAGCGTCACGCCATGAGGATGGATAACCACGCCGCCGGTAACGCCGTAATTGTATTGGCTGCTGTCATTACCGTAACTGTATCCGGCACTGAAGGTTCCATAAGGTGAACGGTAACTGGCGTTCAGGCTACTGTTATGGTTGTTATCGTCATCCAGACTTTGTTCCAGGCTATAGCTCAGGCGACCATCATCCAGCAGTGAGCCATCAAGACGCATTTCATGTTGGGTTGGGCGATCTTTCTGGCTGGTCATCTGATAGGAAACCCGGCTACGCGGTAACCAGCGTTCTAACGGAATACTGAGATTCAAAGAGAGTGCACGGTCATTATTTTCATCAGTGTAGCGGCTGTATTGATAATTCAGGCTGTAACCAATTCCCCATTGCTGGCCGGAAACCCCAACAGAGATATTCCTGTTTTTCTCGTTATTGCCCCAATAGTCTTGCTGCGAACCGGAGGCATACAGACTTACCCCATCAAATATTGTCTGGCTGATGTTGAATTGAATTTCACTTTTTTGGCGACTGTTATAGTCCCAATTGCGGGTATTGGCTTCATCAAAACTAAAATAGCCATCGTTGGTATAGCGATAGTAGCTAACAGCGATATTGGTGTTGGTTTCCGGGATATCTTTGATGTACTGCGTACGCCATTGATAGCCATGAAAAGAGTGCTGGTTATCGAATTGGGTGTCAGCTCTGTTGATATCCATCGACAACGCGCCCAGTGCGCCAAGTGTGCCGCCGATACCGATCCCCAGCGCATAATAATCTTCAGAACCGAGCAGGCCGCCATACAGCGTAAAAGTATTATTCAAACCATATATTGCCGTGGCTTCAGCAAATTCGGGTTCCTTGCTATCACTGTTTGCATCAGCGCGATAGCGTCCAGCGGTCGCGCTATATTTTAGATGCCTAGGTCGCTGCATCATGGGTAATGAAGAATAAGGCTGGATAAAGCGACGTTGTGTACCGTCACTTTCTTCAATCGTGACTTCTAAATCGCCGCTGTTGGAAGAGGGGTAGAGATCGTTAATTTCAAAGGCACCCGCTGGCACGTTGCTTTGATAGATCACATAACCATTTTGCCTGATAGTCACGATTGCACTACTGTTTGCGATACCGCGTACCGTTGGGGCAAATCCGCGCTGGCTGTTTGGCAACATATTATCGTCGGAAGCGAGTTGCACGCCAGTAAAGGTGTAGCTGGAAAAAATACTGCCGCTGGTGGCGCTTTCTCCCAGAAGCAACTGAGACTTCAACGCCTTGATATCACGTTGTAAATAACTACTGATAGTGTTCCAGCTTGACGCCTGATCGTTGCGTGTCCACGTAGAATAGTTACGTAATCGCCAGGGGCCAAAATTAGCACCATTTTGCATATTCAGGTACTGTCGTTGGCTACGATTGCCCTGGCGGTAACGGTTATCAGAACCTGTAAACGAGTAGTTGGTAAACAGCGTTGGTATACCATCGTCCCAACGAGAAGGGGAGACGTAACCTCTTGCATCACGGTACAGTGCAATTTGGGGAATGCTCAAATTAAGTCGCTGATGATTGAAATCAAATTCAGCAGCTGTACCGGGAATGATTTGTTCAAGCGAGTTGATCACGCTATCGTCATCTTTTTCAGCCAGCGCCGGGATTTCATCCACCTTAATACCCAGCTCACGTAGTTGTTCTACCGTAAACTGTGGCTGCAGAAGTTGCTCTGCATTGGCGGTAAATGTAATTTTTTTCTGTGAAACCTTCTTTTTATTCGTAAGCGTAAACTGACCGCCGTATGTAGCCATTAAGCCTGTATTGGTAACGTAGGTGCCCACCTTTTCAACTAGTGGACACCTGTTATGGAACAGAA
>NZ_MIIV01000202.1:0-2852 GCF_001743015.1 Shigella sp. FC1567 | reverse complement strand
TTTCTGGTGCGTACCGGGCTGAGAGGCGGTGTAAGTGAACTGTAGTTGCCATGTTTTACGGCAATGAGAGCAGAGATAGCGCTGATGTCCGGCAGTGCTTTTGCCGTTACGCACCACGCCTTCAGTAGCGGAGCAGGAAGGACATCTGATGGAAATGGAAGCCACGCAAGCACCTTAAAATCACCATCATACACTAAATCAGTAAGTTGGCAGCATTACCAGTTACCTGTTGATAATAAGGTATCGGGTAACTCTCATTATGACAGAGCGCTTTCAAAAACAGGGCTACGAAATGGCGAGCATCCAGACGTATATTAAGAAAGCCCCCATCAACATCTATTAAATTTATCACTGCGCCCAGTCAGGTTTATTTAAGATATGATCCTGCCAGTCAATCACTTCTGATTCTTTCACTGCGATATGACGCACAGAGATACGTTCACCATGCATTGCCGCTTTCGAACCAGTAAGTAGCGGATGCCACACAGGTAAATCTTTACCTTCCGCCAGCAAACGATAAGCGCAGGTCATTGGCAGCCATTCGAATGTTGGCAGATTTTCACGGGTTAATTTAATGCAGTCGGGTTCAAACTCGAAACGACGTTCGTAGTTCCGACATTGACAGGTTTTAATATTGAGCTGGCGACAGGCGACGTTAGTGAAGTAGATTTCGTCGGTGTCTTCATCCATCAGTTTATGCAGGCAACACTGACCGCAACCATCACACAACGACTCCCATTCCGCATCGCTCATTTCGTCCAGGGTTTTACTTTGCCAGAAAGGTACATCGTTCATCAGGTGTTCCGCCATTACGTTAAAACGCACCTTATAACCAGTCTGGCACAGCGATGCAAGTTTTGCCGCCGCTTTCAGGCGGCAAAAAGTATTACAAAACGCGAGTTGTCAAAGAATGCCCATCGAAAGTGACTGTCAGCTCATCACCGCTTTGCAACGGGCCGACGCCATCAGGCGTGCCTGTCAACACAACGTCACCGGCCTTGAGGGTAAAAAACTTGCTCATATAAGCGATCAACGGAACGATTTTATGGATCATGTCCGCAGTCGTACCTTGCTGGCGTTGTTCGCCGTTTACGCTCAGGCCCAGCGTTGTATTTTGTGGATCGCCGGTAAATTCCGCCGCGGGGATAAACCCGGAAAGCGGACAAGAGTTATCAAACGCTTTAGCCTTTTCCCACGGCTGCCCGGCTTTCTTCATTTTTCCCTGAACATCACGCAATGTCAGATCAAGCGCCACGCCGTAACCGGCAATGGCTTTGCGGACATGCTCTTCCGTTGCCTGACGCAGCGTCGCACCAATCAACACCGCCAGTTCGACTTCATGATGAACTGAACCGAAATCGGATGGGATCGCCAATGGCTGCCGCAGATCGCACAGTGCCGTTTCTGGTTTAATAAACAGCACTGGCTCTTCGGGCACTGCGCTGCCCATCTCTTTAATATGTTTGGCATAGTTACTGCCAACACAGACTACTTTACTCACCGGATAATCCAGCAGCGCACCTTGCCAGTTGTGATGTTGATACATAACGTTCCCCTCACCTTATCGTGGATATGAAAACCCGCGCCGACAAAGATAATGCCACCGCCGGATATCGGTTATTTGTTCGTGTCGTCTGTTTTCTGCCCCATGACGGAAAGATGTTGCTTCAGCAAATCTTCGGGTGGTGGCGGTAACTGCAAATAGTAACCTTGCTCGGTTAATGCCAGTTTAACCTTTTCAATATCAGCATTGACCAGTTTCTTCCGCCCATCCAACGGCAGAATCATCGCTAACTGAGGCTGACCAAAACCTTTCATCAGTTCCTCAGGAACACGCGAAAAATCGTCTTTTTTTTCGACATATAAATAGGTCTGGTCACGCTTGCTGCTTCGATAAATCACACAAAACATACTTTTACTCTTTAAGATGCCAGGTTTTGGCATAAGCTAACATCAATGAAACCCGCGCCACAAGCCAGCCAGCTGTAGATTTCTGCGGTTTGTTGAGTCCATGCCCCTTTATAAGTAATCCCCCCGGCAAAAAATGCCGCGCCGGGATTTTACCGAACGCAGAAAAGCCACTGGAATTCTCCCGTTAGGGATTGTTATATTATAACAGTTCATCGTACTCATTCTGAACAGGAGACTACCAATGAAAATCAAGAGCATCAGTAAGGCTGTATTGCTGTTTGCACTGCTAACCTCCACGAGCTTTGCTGCGGGTAAGAATGTCAATGTTGAGTTCAGAAAAGGCCATAGCAGCGCTCAGTACTCCGGCGAAATAAAGGGATACGATTACGATACATATACCTTCTATGCCAAAAAAGGTCAGAAAGTACATGTGAGTATCTCTAATGAAGGCGCTGATACTTACCTCTTCGGGCCAGGAATCGATGATTCTGTTGATTTATCCAGATATTCCCCAGAACTCGATAGTCACGGACAATACTCACTCCCTGCTTCTGGCAAATATGAGCTGCGAGTGCTGCAAACCCGAAACGACGGGTAATGCTGCCAACTTACTGATAGTGTTTTATGTTCAGATAATGCCCGATGACCTTGTCATGCAGCTCCACCGATTTTGAGAACGACAGTGACTTCCGTCCCAGCCTTGCCAGATGTTGTCTCAGATTCAGATTATGTCGCTCAATGCGCTGAGTGTAACGCTTGCTGATAACGTGCAGCTTTCCCTTCAGGCGTGATTCATACAGCGGCCAGCCATCCGTCATCCATACCACGACCTCAAAGGCCGACAGCAGGCTCAGAAGACGCTCCAGTGTGGCCAGAGTGCGTTCACCGAAGACGTGCGCCACAACCGTCCTCCGTATCCTGTCATACGCGTAAAACAGCCA
>NZ_MIIV01000201.1:0-2852 GCF_001743015.1 Shigella sp. FC1567 | reverse complement strand
ACACTGGAGCGTCTTCTGAGCCTGCTGTCGGCCTTTGAGGTCGTGGTATGGATGACGGATGGCTGGCCGCTGTATGAATCACGCCTGAAGGGAAAGCTGCACGTTATCAGCAAGCGTTACACTCAGCGCATTGAGCGACATAATCTGAATCTGAGACAACATCTGGCAAGGCTGGGACGGAAGTCACTGTCGTTCTCAAAATCGGTGGAGCTGCATGACAAGGTCATCGGGCATTATCTGAACATAAAACACTATCAGTAAGTTGGAGTCATTACCTAAAGCTAAGCCAGTAATTCACAACAAAGATTGGCGATTCAAGCGGTTTGCCGTAGAATTACCGCCCTCATTAAGAGTCACCAAGGTGGTTAACCACAAACCCCGCATCGGTAAGCCATCCGTTGCGTTTACATGGGACAGAGTAAAAAATTGAATAAACAACCGAGTTCGCTTTCACCGCTGGTGCAATTGGCGGGAATTCGCAAATGCTTTGATGGTAAAGAGGTCATTCCCCAGCTGGATCTGACTATCAACAATGGCGAGTTCCTCACGCTGCTTGGCCCTTCTGGCTGCGGTAAAACAACCGTTCTTCGCCTGATTGCAGGTCTGGAAACTGTTGATTCCGGACGCATCATGCTGGATAACGAGGACATCACCCACGTTCCGGCGGAAAACCGCTATGTGAACACTGTTTTCCAAAGCTACGCACTTTTCCCCCACATGACCGTGTTCGAAAATGTGGCCTTTGGGTTGCGCATGCAAAAAACCCCCGCTGCTGAAATTACGCCCCGCGTGATGGAAGCCCTGCGGATGGTGCAACTGGAAACCTTCGCTCAACGTAAACCGCATCAGCTCTCTGGTGGTCAACAGCAACGCGTCGCCATTGCTCGCGCGGTGGTTAACAAGCCTCGTCTGTTGTTGCTGGATGAGTCGCTCTCAGCGCTGGATTACAAACTGCGTAAGCAAATGCAGAACGAGCTGAAAGCGTTACAGCGTAAGCTTGGCATTACATTCGTCTTCGTGACTCACGACCAGGAAGAAGCACTCACCATGTCAGACAGGATTGTGGTGATGCGCGAGGGTCGCATTGAGCAAGACGGCACGCCGCGTGAAATCTACGAAGAGCCGAAAAACCTGTTTGTTGCCGGCTTCATTGGCGAAATTAATATGTTTAACGCCACGGTGATCGAGCGACTCGACGAGCAGCGCGTACGCGCCAACGTTGAAGGCCGCGAATGTAATATCTACGTTAACTTCGCCGTTGAACCGGGGCAAAAACTGCATGTTCTGCTGCGCCCGGAAGACTTACGTGTTGAAGAGATTAACGACGACAACCACGCTGAAGGGCTGATTGGTTACGTTCGTGAGCGTAACTACAAAGGCATGACGCTGGAGTCGGTTGTTGAACTGGAAAATGGCAAGATGGTGATGGTCAGCGAATTCTTCAATGAAGACGATCCTGACTTTGACCACTCTCTCGACCAAAAAATGGCCATTAATTGGGTAGAAAGCTGGGAGGTCGTACTGGCTGATGAAGAACACAAGTAAGTTCCAGAATGTAGTGATTGTCACTATTGTCGGTTGGCTTGTGTTGTTTGTCTTTCTGCCCAACCTGATGATCATTGGCACCAGCTTTTTGACCCGCGACGACGCCAGTTTCGTCAAAATGGTCTTTACGCTGGATAACTACACGCGTCTGCTCGATCCGCTCTATTTTGAAGTGCTATTGCACTCGCTGAATATGGCGCTGATCGCCACCCTCGCCTGCCTGGTGCTGGGCTATCCATTTGCCTGGTTTCTGGCGAAGCTGCCACACAAGGTGCGTCCGCTGCTGCTGTTTCTGCTGATTGTTCCGTTCTGGACCAACTCATTGATTCGTATCTACGGGCTGAAAATTTTCCTCAGCACCAAAGGCTATCTCAACGAGTTTTTGCTCTGGCTGGGCGTTATCGACACACCAATCCGTATCATGTTCACGCCCAGTGCGGTGATTATCGGTCTGGTTTACATTCTGCTGCCGTTTATGGTGATGCCGCTGTACTCCAGTATCGAAAAACTGGATAAGCCGTTGCTTGAGGCGGCGCGCGATCTCGGTGCCAGCAAGTTACAGACTTTTATCCGCATCATTATTCCACTGACGATGCCGGGGATTATTGCCGGATGTCTGCTGGTGATGCTGCCAGCGATGGGCCTGTTCTATGTGTCCGACCTGATGGGCGGTGCGAAAAACCTGCTGATCGGTAACGTCATCAAGGTACAGTTCCTCAATATTCGTGACTGGCCGTTTGGTGCAGCCACCAGCATTACGCTGACTATCGTAATGGGCCTGATGTTGCTGGTTTACTGGCGCGCTTCTCGTTTGCTGAATAAGAAGGTGAGCGAATTAGATGATTAATCATTTATATTCAATGCATTAAGTTTGTTTTTGAGTGGTTTTGCCGTTTAAGGTAACGGCGTTATAGATCCTATCAAAATCAATCAATTCCATTCTGGTTTTGGCGAAAGATTTTTCGAGAGCTTCGGTCTTTAACTAAAACTGATTGCGTATAACCCCAATACCCCTCCCCGACTATCTGAATGGTCGGGGAGGCACTTCACGCACAAAATATCATCCCTGCGCCGTTGATTACTCTGCAGGTGAAGTCGGCCACTCAATATCAGGTGCAGTTGATGTATCAACACGGTTCAGCAACACCTGAAGTGGCACACTGAATTTGGCCACCTGAACAGAGGTGATATGCTCACCTCAGAACAACAGTAAGCGTAAACTGACCGCCGTATGTAGCCATTAAGCCTGTATTGGTAACGTAGGTGCCCACCTTTTCAACTAGTGGACACCTGTTATGGAACAGAAA
>NZ_MIIV01000200.1:0-2897 GCF_001743015.1 Shigella sp. FC1567 | reverse complement strand
CGAACTCCGCCTTCGCAAAATAAGCGGAAGCCTGGCGAAGGATATCGTTACTGCGGCGCAGTTCACGATTTTCACGTTCCAGCTCTTTCAGACGCTGACGTTCAGCGGTGGTGAGCCCGCCATCACCGCCTCCGGTATCCCGCTCATGCTGGCGTACCCAGACACGCAGAGTCTCCGGTGTACAGCCAATCTTTGGGGCAATGGAACAAATTGCCGCCCACTGTGAGTCATATTCGCCCTGACTTTCCAGAACCATACGAATCGCCCTCTGACGGACTTCGGGGGAAAAACGAGTATTTTTAGTCATCCTGTTTACCTCTTTCTCAGGAAGTTTAGTCTCCAGGATTCCCGGGGCGGTTCAGATTTATAAACCTGCTGAAACTCGGTTTCGTCCATATTCGCAAACGAGATGGATTTCGCCCTGCGCCCACGGCTACCGTCCGGATAAATATGCTCGGTGTAAAATCCGGCCTGAATGGTTACCCACTCGCGGAAAGCCTCAAACGACTTTAGCAATGCTGTATCTCGGGTTCTGCGTGTCGCAACTGTATTCAGATATTGCTCTGCGGCTTCGCTCAGAGCTGGCGTATGTTCCCGGCCTACTGATTCGCACAGGTACTCAACGAAGCCTGATACCAGTTCTCGTTCGCGAGGCGTAATCGCCCCACCGATCGGAGTCCAGTAATCGAATCCCAGTTGCAGGAGTTTGAAAAAACGCTTGTGGAATGCGTAGTTACGCACACGCTTAAAGTCTGCGTGTATCCACTCACCTGTTTTGATTTGATGCAGAAAATCGCAACTCTCCGGCGTCGCCGGGAGAAGTAATCCGGAAGAGGTTTGTTTGATCAGTTGTATATGCGCCATCGGCTTTCTCCGGTGGCACGGTGTTACACAGCAGGAGTTCAATCCTGCTCAAGATTGTAGATGAGTTTATTCTTCAGCAAAAGCAGAAAACCAGCCTTAAAACCAATCTCTTTCAAAACCCGTAATGATGTGACAAATTCGTCCTCACGCAAAATAAAACCGTCCGTCAGAAGTCCATTACAAAAATAAAATAACACAGCACCGCTCTTCCTTTGTTGAGATTGCAAACATCTAATGCGGCAATGGCTGACAATCGCTCCATTCTCAACGCGCACAGCATAGAGGCCATTTTCACTAAAAATTTCACGCAATTCTTCGATTTTCATCTTCAGAATCCTTCCAGATAAATAGCTCTCCCCTGTTCGGGGTCCATCCCTCTTCTCCCTGCGCGCTACTTAAGTGAGTCGATTCTATCTGCGAAGGTGCGCGAATCAAATTCACCGGAAATAAACAACAAAAAACCCGCCGAAACGCTGAGAGATCACAGCGATGGGCGGGTTAAGTGCGGGTGCGTTGAGGATGCCTGACACATCAGAGGTGGGCGGGGATGGGATCAGCTCCCCGCCCGGTCACTCTTACTTCCTGGATTCGTAGTCTACGAAGACAGCGACCTCCGTCTGGCCGGTTCGGATTCGTACCTCACAGAGGTCTTTCCTCGTTACCAGTGCCGTCACTATGACGGTTAAACAGATGACGATCAGGGCGATTAACATCGCCTTTTGCTGCTTCATAGCCTGCTTCTCCTTGCCTTTCGGCATGTAAGAGGCTAACCTACATGTGCAAAGCATGAAATTGGCCTCAGATTAATGTTAAGCGTCTTGCCGGACGCGTAATGTTAACTGGGGCTTTTCTCTATCTGCCTTTTGGTGTTCATGCCTGAAGCAGATAGCCTGAAGCAGATAGCCTCAAGCACCCGCAGTCATTCTACTTACCTCGCCAATATGAAATCAATCAGAAAGGTGCCCCATAAAATCACTCCTTCTCTTCTTTACCGTAGTGGAGTTGACCAATTTTGATAAGAGGGCGTCCCTGAGATTTGCGGTGTAGATTGGTATCGCGCAGAGAATACACACAGCCACAATATTCCTGCTGATAGAATTTTTCGCGCTTGCTGATTTCAATCATACGGGACGAGCCTCCCTGCTTGCGCCAGTTATAATCCCAGTACACCATGCCCGGATAATGCGCGACGGCTCGCCGCCCACAGTCGTTAACCTGCTGCATATTTTTCCAGCGTGAAATGCCCAGTGAACTGCTGATCACACTGAAACCATTTTCAGCGGCGTACAGCGCTGTCCGCTCAAAACGCATGTCAAAACACATGGTGCAACGGATCCCTCGTTCGGGCTCCCATTCCATTCCTTTGGCTCGTTCAAACCAGTTGTCTGTGTCGTAATCAGCATCAATAAACGGCACGCCGTGTTGTTCAGCAAAGCGAATATTCTCATCCTTACGAATTAAATACTCTTTCTGAGGATGAATGTTCGGGTTGTAGAAAAAGATGGTGTAGTCGATTCCCGAGGCCTGAAGCGCCTCCATCACCTCACCGGAACATGGAGCACAGCAAGAGTGCAGTAGTAGTTTGTTTGCCCCGTTTGGGAGCTCCAATTTGGGCCGTTTGAAATCAGCAACTGTCATAAATATGTTTATTGGGGTCATAAAAATATCAAAGAGTGTAGCATTAGAACGGGGCTATCGGAAACAGATGTGTGACTGCTCCCCGCCCTTTCGGGCTGAAGTGGCACACTGAATTTGGCCACCTGAACAGAGGTGATATGCTCACCTCAGAACAACACAGGTGCTCCAATGAAAAAAAGAAATTTTAGCGCAGAGTTTAAACGCGAATCCGCTCAACTGGTTGTTGACCAGAAATACACGGTGGCAGATGCCGCCAAAGCTATGGATGTTGGCCTTTCCACAATGACAAGATGGGTCAAACAACTGCGTGATGAGCGTCAGGGCAAAACACCAAAAGCCTCTCCGATAACACCAGAACAAATCGAAATACGTAAGCTGAGGAAAAAGCTACAACG
>NZ_MIIV01000199.1:0-32869 GCF_001743015.1 Shigella sp. FC1567 | reverse complement strand
ACACTGGAGCGTCTTCTGAGCCTGCTGTCGGCCTTTGAGGTCGTGGTATGGATGACGGATGGCTGGCCGCTGTATGAATCACGCCTGAAGGGAAAGCTGCACGTTATCAGCAAGCGTTACACTCAGCGCATTGAGCGACATAATCTGAATCTGAGACAACATCTGGCAAGGCTGGGACGGAAGTCACTGTCGTTCTCAAAATCGGTGGAGCTGCATGACAAGGTCATCGGGCATTATCTGAACATAAAACACTATCAGTAAGTTGGAGTCATTACCTAATCCACCATGTTCCAGCGCGCACAACTCTACGGCGGTACGGTAAGGCACAAAGGTTTGTAGCATGTCGGTGAGTGCAGCTTTGCGCAGGTAGTTTTGATAAGCGGGAATACCAATGGCGCTTAAAATGGCAATGATGCCAATAACCACCATCAGTTCGATAAGTGTAAAACCGCGTTGCTTGTCCATCTGTTTCGCTCCTTGATTTGGTTGGCGCTACTTTGGCAAACGCCATCAGCACAAGCGAGGGGCAAAAAACGAAACGGGAAAGCAGCTTCCGAGGTTTTTTATTTCGTTGCAGCGAAAGACAAGAAATTTGCGAGGCGTTACGAAGAAAGTTGGGGAAGGGGAGATTATCCGCCCGCGATGGAGCGGATAAATCTGTCAGCAATTAGCGAAAACGCATTGAAAGGTCGAGTGCTTGTACGTGTTTAGTTAGCGCACCGACGGAGATAAAGTCCACGCCCGTTTCGGCAAATTCGCGCAGTGTTTTGTCAGTGACGTTGCCAGACACTTCCAGTAGCGCCTTGCCGTTGGTGCGTTTGACGGCTTCGCGCATCTGTTCTGTTTCGAAGTTATCCAGCATGATGATATCGGCTCCTGCTTTCAGGGCTTCATCAAGTTCTTCCAGATTCTCTACTTCGACTTCTACTGGCGCATCCGGGTGCAGCCAGGACGCTTTTTCGACGGCCTGGCGCACTGAGCCGGAGGCAATAATATGATTTTCTTTGATCAGGAAGGCATCAGAAAGCCCCAGACGGTGATTCGCTCCGCCGCCGCAAAGTACCGCGTATTTCAGAGCTGAACGCAGGCCAGGTAAGGTTTTGCGCGTATCCAACAACTGCGTGTTGGTGCCTTCCAGTAATTCGACATAGTGGCGTACCTTACTGGCAACTCCTGAAAGGGTTTGCACAAAATTAAGCGCAGTGCGTTCGCCCGTTAACAGCACGCGGGATGGGCCTTCAAGTTCGAACAAGGGTTGATTGGCGTTGATGACATCGCCGTCATCCACATGCCAGATTATGGTGACATCGTCGCCTGCCAGTTGAATAAACACCTCTTCAACCCAGCGTTTGCCGCAAAATACGCCATTCTCGCGGTGATCACCGTGGCATGAGAGCGAGAGTTTTCCGGTAAAAGTTTTGCCGTAATGTCATTGTTGGCATCGACTGTTCCGCCTAAATCTTCCCGCAGCGCCTGGGCCACCGCGCCGGGGATATCGAGATTAATGCGTTCCAGCAGCTCGTCACGTCGGGTGTCAGGGTTATAGCGGCGAGGCGGCATGTTAAAACTCCAGATAGCTAACGAATCATAAGGTAGAAACATGCTACTCTGAACCGGGTATTAGCACCACATATAAGGAGATCCTGCATGTTGTTAGAACAGGGGTGGCTGGTTGGCGCGCGCCGCGTTCCCTCACCACATTACGATTGCCGCCCGGATGACGAAACACCCACCCTGCTGGTGGTGCACAATATTAGCCTGCCGCCAGGCGAGTTTGGCGGTCCGTGGATCGACGCATTATTCACTGGAACTATTGATCCGCAGGCACATCCTTTCTTTGCTGAGATCGCCCATTTGCGCGTCTCCGCTCACTGTTTGATTCGCCGTGATGGTGAAATAGTCCAGTATGTTCCTTTCGATAAACGTGCATGGCATGCGGGAGTCTCTCAGTATCAGGGGCGCGAACGCTGCAATGATTTTTCTATTGGGATTGAGCTTGAAGGCACCGATACGCTGGCGTATACCGATGCGCAGTATCAACAGCTTGCGGCGGTTACGCGGGCACTGATTGATCGCTATCCAGATATCGCTAATAACATGACGGGCCATTGTGATATTGCGCCGGATCGGAAAACCGATCCCGGCCCTGCATTTGATTGGGCGCGGTTTCGTGCGCTGGTCAGCAAGGAGACAACATGACGCTATTTACAACCTTACTGGTGTTAATTTTCGAGCGCCTGTTTAAGTTGGGCGAGCACTGGCAGCTTGATCATCGTCTTGAAGCGTTCTTTCGGCGGGTGAAACATTTTTCTCTCGGGCGCACGTTAGGCATGACCATTATTGCGATGGGCGTGACTTTTTTACTGTTACGCGCATTGCAGGGAGTATTGTTCAACGTTCCCACGCTGCTGGTGTGGCTGCTGATTGGTTTGCTGTGTATTGGCGCAGGTAAAGTTCGTCTTCATTATCATGCTTATCTGACAGCTGCTTCACGTAATGATAGCCATGCCCGTGTCACGATGGCTGGCGAACTCACCATGATTCACGGCGTCCCGGCAGGCTGCGATGAACGTGAGTATTTGCGTGAGCTGCAAAATGCATTGCTGTGGATTAACTTTCGTTTTTATCTTGCTCCGCTGTTCTGGTTGATTGTGGGGGGAATCTGGGGACCCGTTACGCTGATGGGGTATGCGTTTTTGCGTGCATGGCAATACTGGCTGGCGCGATACCAGACGCCGCATCATCGTTTACAGTCCGGCATTGATGCCGTGCTTCATGTACTGGATTGGGTGCCGGTTCGTCTTGCGGGTGTGGTATATGCCTTGATCGGTCATGGGGAGAAAGCGTTACCGGCCTGGTTTGCTTCGCTGGGTGACTTCCATACTTCGCAGTATCAGGTGTTAACGCGTCTGGCGCAGTTCTCTCTGGCGCGTGAACCGCATGTCGATAAGGTGGAGACGCCGAAGGCAGCGGTTTCAATGGCGAAGAAAACCTCGTTCGTGGTCGTGGTGGTGATTGCACTACTGACGATTTACGGGGCGTTGGTGTAAAGATTATTGCCCTCACCCTGTACGGGTGAGGGCGTAGAGAGATTAATGCGCTTTTACGGCTTTGGCGGTTTTCTCTTTAAACAGATAGCCGATACCTAACACGATCAGCCATACCGGGATCAGGTATACCGAAATCGCCATTCCTGGGGTCATCAGCATAATCACCAGTACCGCCGCCATAAACAGCAGGCAGATCCAGTTACCCAGCGGATAAAGCAGAGCAGGGAAGCGAGTTACCACGCCTTGTTCCTGCTTGGCGCGACGGAATTTCATATGCGCCAGGCTAATCATCGCCCAGTTGATTACCAGTGCAGATACCACCAGCGCCATTAACAGTCCGAAAGCGGACTCTGGGGCAAGGTAGTTAATCAGTACGCACAACGCCGTTACCAGTGCAGACACCAGAATGGTATTTACTGGTACACCACGTTTATCGACAGACGCCAGCGCTTTTGGCGCATTACCCTGTTGTGCCAGACCAAACAGCATACGGCTGTTGCAATATACGCAGCTGTTGTACACGGAGAGCGCCGCAGTCAGTACCACGATGTTCAGCGCATTCGCCACAAAGGTATCGCCTAACTCGTGGAAGATCAGCACAAACGGACTGGTATCGGCGGTAACGCGGGTCCACGGCATCAGTGAGAGCAGAACGGCTAACGAACCAATATAGAAAATCAGGATGCGGTAGATAACCTGGTTAGTTGCTTTCGGTATACTTTGCTCCGGGTTATCAGCTTCTGCTGCGGTGATCCCCACCAGTTCCAGACCACCGAACGAGAACATGATAATTGCCATCATCATCACCAGCCCGGTGAAGCCGTGCGGCAGGAAACCACCCTGATCCCACAGGTTGCTAACGGTCGCCTGCGGGCCGCTGTTGCCACTGAATAGCAGCCAGCCGCCGAAGATGATCATCGCTACCACAGCGATAACTTTGATAATGGCAAACCAGAACTCCATCTCGCCAAACACTTTAACGTTGGTCAGGTTGATGGCGTTAATCACCACAAAGAATACGGCGGCAGAAACCCAGGTGGGGATTTCCGGATACCAGAACTGAATGTATTTACCCACGGCAGTCAGCTCAGCCATGGCAACTAAAACGTACAGTACCCAGTAGTTCCAGCCAGAGGCGAAACCGGCAAAACTGCCCCAGTATTTATAAGCAAAGTGGCTAAAGGAGCCTGCGACAGGTTCTTCGACCACCATTTCACCCAGCTGACGCATGATCAGAAAGGCGATAAAACCAGCAATGGCGTAACCCAGGATAATCCCTGGCCCTGCGGACTGTATTACGGAGGCGCTACCCAGGAATAACCCGGTCCCTATCGCGCCACCCAGCGCGATAAGCTGAATATGGCGGTTTTTAAGGCCGCGTTTTAGCTGCTCGCCGTGCTGTTGACCTTCCATCATGAAACCTCGTGCGGTGGTTGTTTTTTTGATCTACGCAGTGATGCGTGTGTAAGTTTGCAATTCCGTTTGTTGTATTAATTTGTTTACATCAAAGAAGTTTGAATTGTTACAAAAAGACTTCCGTCAGATCAAGAATAATGGTATGCGGCAGCGAATGCACCCGCTTTATGCATGGTTGAAGATGAGTTGCTTAAAAAGAAACCGTTTGTAAAGCTCAGCCTCAACCCCTCTCAATATGTAGAATGAATTTAAATTCGTTTTAATTGAATTAAAAATCACAAAATTGGTAAGTGAATCGGTTCAATTCGGATTTTTATAGTTTAATAATCGTTAAAAAATCCCTTTCCTACGTAAAGTCTACATTTGTGCATAGTTACAACTTTGAAACGTTATATATGTCAAGTTGTTAAAATGTGCACAGTTTCATGATTTCAATCAAAACCTGTATGGACATAAGGTGAATACTTTGTTACTTTAGCGTCACAGACATGAAATTGGTAAGACCAATTGACTTCAGCAAGTGGCTTAAGACAGGAACTCATGGCCTACAGCAAAATCCGCCAACCAAAACTCTCCGATGTGATTGAGCAGCAACTGGAGTTTTTGATCCTCGAAGGCACTCTCCGCCCGGGCGAAAAACTCCCACCGGAACGCGAACTGGCAAAACAGTTTGACGTCTCCCGTCCCTCCTTGCGTGAGGCGATTCAACGTCTCGAAGCGAAGGGCTTGTTGCTTCGTCGCCAGGGTGGCGGCACTTTTGTCCAGAGCAGCCTATGGCAAAGCTTCAGCGATCCGCTGGTGGAGCTGCTCTCCGACCATCCTGAGTCACAGTATGACTTGCTCGAAACACGACACGCCCTGGAAGGTATCGCCGCTTATTACGCCGCGCTGCGTAGTACCGATGAAGACAAGGAACGCATCCGTGAACTCCATCACGCCATAGAACTGGCGCAGCAGTCTGGCGATCTGGACGCGGAATCAAACGCCGTACTCCAGTATCAGATTGCTGTCACTGAAGCGGCCCACAATGTGGTTCTGCTTCATCTGCTAAGGTGTATGGAGCCGATGTTGGCCCAGAATGTCCGCCAGAACTTCGAATTGCTCTATTCGCGTCGCGAGATGCTGCCGCTGGTGAGTAGTCACCGCACCCGCATATTTGAAGCGATTATGGCCGGTAAGCCGGAAGAAGCGCGCGAAGCATCGCATCGCCATCTGGCCTTTATCGAAGAAATTTTGCTCGACAGAAGTCGTGAAGAGAGCCGCCGTGAGCGTTCTCTGCGTCGTCTGGAGCAACGAAAGAATTAGTGATTTTACTGGTAAAAATTATCCAGAAGATGTTGTAAATCAAGCGCATATAAAAGCGCGGCAACTAAACGTAGAACCTGTCTTATTGAGCTTTCCGGCGAGAGTTCAATGGGACAGGTTCCAGAAAACTCAACGTTATTAGATAGATAAGGAATAACCCATGTCAGAACGTTTCCCAAATGACGTGGATCCGATCGAAACTCGCGACTGGCTCCAGGCGATCGAATCGGTCATCCGTGAAGAAGGTGTTGAGCGTGCTCAGTATCTGATCGACCAACTGCTTGCTGAAGCCCGCAAAGGCGGTGTAAACGTAGCCGCAGGCACAGGTATCAGCAACTACATCAACACCATCCCCGTTGAAGAACAACCGGAGTATCCGGGTAATCTGGAACTGGAACGCCGTATTCGTTCAGCTATCCGCTGGAACGCCATCATGACGGTGCTGCGTGCGTCGAAAAAAGACCTCGAACTGGGCGGCCATATGGCGTCCTTCCAGTCTTCCGCAACCATTTATGATGTGTGCTTTAACCACTTCTTCCGTGCACGCAACGAGCAGGATGGCGGCGACCTGGTTTACTTCCAGGGCCACATCTCCCCGGGCGTGTACGCTCGTGCTTTCCTGGAAGGTCGTCTGACTCAGGAGCAGCTGGATAACTTCCGTCAGGAAGTTCACGGCAATGGCCTCTCTTCCTATCCGCACCCGAAACTGATGCCGGAATTCTGGCAGTTCCCGACCGTATCTATGGGGCTGGGGCCGATTGGTGCTATTTACCAGGCTAAATTCCTGAAATATCTGGAACACCGTGGCCTGAAAGATACCTCTAAACAGACCGTTTACGCGTTCCTCGGCGACGGTGAAATGGACGAACCGGAATCCAAAGGTGCGATCACCATCGCTACCCGTGAAAAACTGGATAACCTGGTCTTCGTTATCAACTGTAACCTGCAGCGTCTTGACGGCCCGGTCACCGGTAACGGCAAGATCATCAACGAACTGGAAGGCATCTTCGAAGGTGCTGGCTGGAACGTGATCAAAGTGATGTGGGGTAGCCGTTGGGATGAACTGCTGCGTAAAGATACCAGCGGTAAACTGATCCAGCTGATGAACGAAACCGTTGACGGCGACTACCAGACCTTCAAATCGAAAGATGGTGCGTACGTTCGTGAACACTTCTTCGGTAAATATCCTGAAACCGCAGCACTGGTTGCAGACTGGACTGACGAGCAGATCTGGGCACTGAACCGTGGTGGTCACGATCCGAAGAAAATCTACGCTGCATTCAAGAAAGCGCAGGAAACCAAAGGCAAAGCGACAGTAATCCTTGCTCATTCCATTAAAGGTTACGGCATGGGCGACGCGGCTGAAGGTAAAAACATCGCGCACCAGGTTAAGAAAATGAACATGGACGGCGTGCGTCACATCCGCGACCGTTTCAATGTGCCGGTGTCTGATGCAGATATCGAAAAACTGCCGTACATCACCTTCCCGGAAGGTTCTGAAGAGCATACCTATCTGCACGCACAGCGTCAGAAACTGCACGGTTATCTGCCAAGCCGTCAGCCGAACTTCACCGAGAAGCTTGAGCTGCCGAGCCTGCAAGACTTCGGCGCGCTGCTGGAAGAGCAGAGCAAAGAGATCTCTACCACTATCGCTTTCGTTCGTGCCCTGAACGTAATGCTGAAGAACAAGTCGATCAAAGATCGTCTGGTACCGATCATCGCCGACGAAGCGCGTACTTTCGGTATGGAAGGTCTGTTCCGTCAGATTGGTATTTACAGCCCGAACGGTCAGCAGTACACCCCGCAGGACCGCGAGCAGGTTGCTTACTATAAAGAAGACGAGAAAGGTCAGATTCTGCAGGAAGGGATCAACGAGCTGGGCGCAGGTTGTTCCTGGCTGGCAGCGGCGACCTCTTACAGCACCAACAATCTGCCGATGATCCCGTTCTACATCTATTACTCGATGTTCGGCTTCCAGCGTATTGGCGATCTGTGCTGGGCGGCTGGCGACCAGCAAGCGCGTGGCTTCCTGATCGGCGGTACTTCCGGTCGTACCACCCTGAACGGAGAAGGTCTGCAGCATGAAGATGGTCACAGCCACATTCAGTCGCTGACTATTCCGAACTGTATCTCTTACGACCCGGCTTACGCTTACGAAGTTGCTGTCATTATGCATGACGGTCTGGAGCGTATGTACGGTGAAAAACAAGAGAACGTTTACTACTACATCACCACGCTGAACGAAAACTACCACATGCCGGCAATGCCGGAAGGTGCTGAGGAAGGTATCCGTAAAGGTATCTACAAACTCGAAACCATTGAAGGTAGCAAAGGTAAAGTTCAGCTGCTGGGCTCCGGTTCTATCCTGCGTCACGTCCGTGAAGCGGCAGAGATCCTGGCGAAAGATTACGGCGTAGGTTCTGACGTTTATAGCGTGACCTCCTTCACCGAGCTGGCGCGTGATGGTCAGGATTGTGAACGCTGGAACATGCTTCATCCGCTGGAAACTCCGCGCGTTCCGTATATCGCTCAGGTGATGAACGACGCTCCGGCAGTGGCATCTACCGACTATATGAAACTGTTCGCTGAGCAGGTCCGTACTTACGTACCGGCTGACGACTACCGCGTACTGGGTACTGATGGCTTCGGTCGTTCCGACAGCCGTGAGAACCTGCGTCACCACTTCGAAGTTGATGCTTCTTATGTCGTGGTTGCGGCGCTGGGCGAACTGGCTAAACGTGGCGAAATCGATAAGAAAGTGGTTGCTGACGCAATCGCCAAATTCAACATCGATGCAGATAAAGTTAACCCGCGTCTGGCGTAAGAGGTAAAAGAATAATGGCTATCGAAATCAAAGTACCGGACATCGGGGCTGATGAAGTTGAAATCACCGAGATCCTGGTCAAAGTGGGCGACAAAGTTGAAGCCGAACAGTCGCTGATCACCGTAGAAGGCGACAAAGCCTCTATGGAAGTTCCGTCTCCGCAGGCGGGTATCGTTAAAGAGATCAAAGTCTCTGTTGGCGATAAAACCCAGACCGGCGCACTGATTATGATTTTCGATTCCGCCGACGGTGCAGCAGACGCTGCACCTGCTCAGGCAGAAGAGAAGAAAGAAGCAGCTCCGGCAGCAGCACCCGCGGCTGCGGCGGCAAAAGACGTTAACGTTCCGGATATCGGCAGCGACGAAGTTGAAGTGACCGAAATCCTGGTGAAAGTTGGCGATAAAGTTGAAGCTGAACAGTCGCTGATCACCGTAGAAGGCGATAAAGCTTCTATGGAAGTTCCGGCTCCGTTTGCTGGCACCGTGAAAGAGATCAAAGTGAACGTGGGTGACAAAGTGTCTACCGGCTCGCTGATTATGGTCTTCGAAGTCGCGGGTGAAGCAGGCGCGGCAGCTCCGGCGGCTAAACAGGAAGCGGCTCCGGCAGCGGCCCCTGCACCAGCAGCTGGCGTGAAAGAAGTTAACGTTCCGGATATCGGCGGTGACGAAGTTGAAGTGACTGAAGTGATGGTGAAAGTGGGCGACAAAGTTGCCGCTGAACAGTCACTGATCACCGTAGAAGGCGACAAAGCTTCTATGGAAGTTCCGGCGCCGTTTGCAGGCGTCGTGAAGGAACTGAAAGTCAACGTTGGCGATAAAGTGAAAACTGGCTCGCTGATTATGATCTTCGAAGTTGAAGGCGCAGCGCCTGCGGCAGCTCCTGCGAAACAGGAAGCGGCAGCGCCGGCACCGGCAGCAAAAGCTGAAGCCCCGGCAGCAGCACCAGCTGCGAAAGCGGAAGGCAAATCTGAATTTGCTGAAAACGACGCTTATGTTCACGCGACTCCGCTGATCCGCCGTCTGGCACGCGAGTTTGGTGTTAACCTGGCGAAAGTGAAGGGCACTGGCCGTAAAGGTCGTATCCTGCGCGAAGACGTTCAGGCTTACGTGAAAGAAGCTATCAAACGTGCAGAAGCAGCTCCGGCGGCGACTGGCGGCGGTATCCCAGGCATGCTGCCGTGGCCGAAGGTGGACTTCAGCAAGTTTGGTGAAATCGAAGAAGTGGAACTGGGCCGTATCCAGAAAATTTCTGGTGCTAACCTGAGCCGTAACTGGGTGATGATCCCGCATGTTACCCACTTCGACAAAACCGATATCACCGAGCTGGAAGCGTTCCGTAAACAGCAGAACGAAGAAGCGGCGAAACGTAAGCTGGATGTGAAGATCACCCCGGTTGTCTTCATCATGAAAGCCGTTGCTGCAGCTCTTGAGCAGATGCCTCGCTTCAATAGTTCGCTGTCGGAAGACGGTCAGCGTCTGACCCTGAAGAAATACATCAACATCGGTGTGGCGGTGGATACCCCGAACGGTCTGGTTGTTCCGGTATTCAAAGACGTCAACAAGAAAGGCATCATCGAGCTGTCTCGCGAGCTGATGACTATTTCTAAGAAAGCGCGTGACGGTAAGCTGACTGCGGGCGAAATGCAGGGCGGTTGCTTCACCATCTCCAGCATCGGCGGCCTGGGTACTACCCACTTCGCGCCGATTGTGAACGCGCCGGAAGTGGCTATCCTCGGCGTTTCCAAGTCCGCGATGGAGCCGGTGTGGAATGGTAAAGAGTTCGTGCCGCGTCTGATGCTGCCGATTTCTCTCTCCTTCGACCACCGCGTGATCGACGGTGCTGATGGTGCCCGTTTCATTACCATCATTAACAACACGCTGTCTGACATTCGCCGTCTGGTGATGTAAGTAAAAGAGCCGGCCCAACGGCCGGCTTTTTTCTGGTAATCTCATGAATGTATTGAGGTTATTAGCGAATAGACAAATCGGTTGCCGTTTGTTGTTTAAAAATTGTTAACAATTTTGTAAAATACCGACGGATAGAACGACCCGGTGGTGGTTAGGGTATTACTTCACATACCCTATGGATTTCTGGGTGCAGCAAGGTAGCAAGCGCCAGAATCCCCAGGGGCTTACATAAGTAAGTGACTGGGGTGAGGGCGTGAAGCTAACGCCGCTGCGGCCTGAAAGACGACGGGTATGACCGCCGGAGATAAATATATAGAGGTCATGATGAGTACTGAAATCAAAACTCAGGTCGTGGTACTTGGGGCAGGCCCCGCAGGTTACTCCGCTGCCTTCCGTTGCGCTGATTTAGGTCTGGAAACCGTAATCGTAGAACGTTACAACACCCTTGGCGGTGTTTGCCTGAACGTCGGCTGTATCCCTTCTAAAGCACTGCTGCACGTAGCAAAAGTTATCGAAGAAGCCAAAGCGCTGGCTGAACACGGTATCGTCTTCGGCGAACCGAAAACCGATATTGACAAGATTCGTACCTGGAAAGAGAAAGTGATCAATCAGCTGACCGGTGGTCTGGCTGGTATGGCGAAAGGCCGCAAAGTCAAAGTGGTCAACGGTCTGGGTAAATTTACCGGGGCTAACACCCTGGAAGTTGAAGGTGAGAACGGTAAAACCGTGATCAACTTCGACAACGCGATCATTGCAGCGGGTTCTCGCCCGATCCAACTGCCGTTTATTCCGCATGAAGATCCGCGTATCTGGGACTCCACTGACGCGCTGGAACTGAAAGAAGTACCAGAACGCCTGCTGGTAATGGGTGGCGGTATCATCGGTCTGGAAATGGGCACCGTATACCACGCGCTGGGTTCACAGATTGACGTGGTTGAAATGTTCGACCAGGTTATCCCGGCAGCTGACAAAGACATCGTTAAAGTCTTCACCAAGCGTATCAGCAAGAAATTCAACCTGATGCTGGAAACCAAAGTTACCGCCGTTGAAGCGAAAGAAGACGGTATTTATGTGACGATGGAAGGCAAAAAAGCACCCGCTGAACCGCAGCGTTACGACGCCGTGCTGGTAGCGATTGGTCGTGTGCCGAACGGTAAAAACCTCGACGCAGGCAAAGCTGGCGTGGAAGTGGACGACCGTGGTTTCATCCGCGTTGACAAACAGCTGCGTACCAACGTACCGCACATCTTTGCTATCGGCGATATCGTTGGTCAGCCGATGCTGGCACACAAAGGTGTTCACGAAGGTCACGTTGCCGCTGAAGTTATCGCCGGTAAAAAACACTACTTCGATCCGAAAGTTATCCCGTCTATCGCCTATACCGAACCAGAAGTTGCATGGGTAGGTCTGACTGAGAAAGAAGCGAAAGAGAAAGGCATCAGCTATGAAACCGCCACCTTCCCGTGGGCTGCTTCTGGTCGTGCTATCGCTTCCGACTGCGCAGACGGTATGACCAAGCTGATTTTCGACAAAGAATCTCACCGTGTGATCGGTGGTGCGATTGTCGGTACCAACGGCGGCGAGCTGCTGGGTGAAATCGGCCTGGCAATCGAAATGGGTTGTGACGCTGAAGACATCGCGCTGACCATCCATGCGCACCCGACTCTGCACGAGTCTGTGGGCCTGGCGGCAGAAGTGTTCGAAGGTAGCATTACCGACCTGCCGAACCCGAAAGCGAAGAAGAAGTAATTTTTCGTTTGCCGGAACATCCGGCAATTAAAAAAGCGGCTAACCACGCCGCTTTTTTTACGTCTGTAATTTACCTTTCCAGTCGCCTTGCTCCGCGCTCAGAGAGACGTTCGCGTACTGCTGACCGTTGATCGTTATTCAATCTGGCAGTACGGTTACTGTCGTTTAGACGTTGTGGGCGGCTCTCCTGAACTCTCTCCCGAAAAACCTGACGTTGTTCAGGTGATGCTGATTGAACACGCTGGCGGGCGTTATCACGTTGCTGTTGGTTCAGTGGGCGCTGCTGTACTTTTTCCTTAAACACCTGGCGCTGCTCAGGCGAGGCTGACTGAATACGCTCACGCGCTGCGTCTCTTCGCTGCTGGATCTGTGGGTTAGTCTGCATTTTCTCGCGGACTGCCTGGCGCTGCTCAGGCGAGGCGGGCTGAATGCGCTCACGCGCTGCCTCTCTTCGCTGCTGGATCTGCGGGTTAGTCTGCATTCTCTCGCGAACTGCCTGGCGCTGCTCAGGAGAAGCTGACTGATAACGCTGACGAGCGGCGTCCTTTTGTTGCTGGGTCAGGGGTTGGCGACGGCTGAAGTCGCGGAAGTCGTCATAGCTCCCATAGTGTTCAGCTTCATTAAACCGCTGTGCCGCTGCCTGACGTTGGGTATCTCGTGTAATGACGGGGGCGGCGTGTGTTCGTTGCTGAAACTGACTTGCTGCCGCCTGACGCTGGCTGTCGCGTGTTGGAGCAGGTAGCTGCGTGGCACTCATTCCGCCGTTGACATCGGTTTGATGAAACCGCTTTGCCATATCCTGATCATGATAGGGCACACCATTACGGTAGTTTGGATTGTGCCGCCATGCCATATTCTTATCAGTAAGATGCTCACCGGTGATACGGTTGAAATTGTTGACGTCGATATTGATGTTGTCGCCGTTGTGTTGCCAGCCATTACCGTCACGATGACCGCCATCGTGGTGATGATAATCATCATCGTCATGATGATGATGGTCATGATCGTCGTCATCCCAGTCGATGCTGCTGAATAGTGCGTACGTGGTAGCAACACCCATGCTATAGCCGAATCCGCGCACAAAGCTGTCAATAAACGGTTCTCCGGCTGGTGGTGGCAGATAAACCGGCGGATACGCAGTATTGGCCCAGTTCCCGTAAACCACGGTTGGGTTGTAGTTGGGAATATAGACCACATCAGGATTGGCGGGCTCAATGGAAATGACGGTTGTTGCAGGCTCTGTAATGACGGGGCTGGCAGTTAAAACGGTATTGGATGGTATGACGGGTGCCGTGACTGTCTGTTTTACCGGTACAGCTTTCTTCGTTGTGGTAATAACTTTTTGTTCGTTTGATGACTTCAGCGAACCGGTTTGTTGCGCCAGTTGCCGCAATCGCTGTACCGAGTCCATCACGTCCTGCGGCTGCGCCAGAAAAGCATCGCCCAGGTTTTGCACCCATTGCGGGTTTTCGCCCATCAATGCCATCAATTGTGGAAAGGCCACCAGTGATTTAACGCTGGCGTCCCACGGCTGGTCAGATACCGCCTGAATAGCAGCATCGCCTTGTTTAAGTGGATTATCGTGCGACCATTGCACTGCTTGAGCAACGTTTGCCGGATAGGTTGATGCCATCAGCACCTGCGAAAGTAGGGCGTCGGGATACAGCGCGACGGGCGCGACCCATTGATCTATTTGTGCAGTGCTGAATGCGGATTTAACGACGGCGGGTGTTACGGGAGGCGCGGAAACCGTTGCAGGAAGCGTAACCGCGGCAGCGTCAGACACAGCCAGTTGTGTCGATTGCGTTTCCACAGCCGCTTCCACTGTGCGGCTTTTTATATATAGCCCGGCAGAGGCGGCACAAAGCCCGGCACTGCAAATTAGTGCCAGCACATGGGGTTTAAACGGCAAAGTCATTTTCATAATTCGGATCTCAAGGAAATCGCAATGGTCGGCGAACTGCCACCCGCAGGTGCTGTTAATCCGAGTATAAAGAGGCGGTAGTTTAAATTTTGACTAATCTTGGGATTCGTTGAGAAAGGTGATTATCACCATGCGAATTAACGAAGTTTTTACGGAGGGAAACAATCTCTAGACCATCCTTAACGATTCAGCCACTTTTTTATGTTGCTTTTTTGTAAACAGATTAACACGTCGTCAAAATCCTGCTATTCTGCCCGTTGCGGTACTGGGCATTTACCCTACAAACTGCTGTCTCACAGGAGCGTGAAGAGAATCGCCTGCCGCACTATGACAATGAGAGCGAGGAGAACCGTCGTGCTAGAAGAATACCGTAAGCACGTAGCTGAGCGTGCCGCTGAGGGGATTGCGCCCAAACCCCTGGATGCAAACCAAATGGCCGCACTTGTAGAGCTGCTGAAAAACCCGCCCGCGGGCGAAGAAGAATTCCTGTTAGATCTGTTAACCAACCGTGTTCCCCCTGGCGTCGATGAAGCCGCCTATGTCAAAGCAGGCTTCCTGGCTGCTATCGCGAAAGGCGAAGCCAAATCCCCTCTGCTGACTCCGGAAAAAGCCATCGAACTGCTGGGCACCATGCAGGGTGGTTACAACATTCATCCGCTGATCGACGCGCTGGATGATGCCAAACTGGCACCGATCGCTGCCAAAGCACTTTCTCACACACTGCTGATGTTCGATAACTTCTATGACGTAGAAGAGAAAGCGAAAGCAGGCAACGAATATGCGAAGCAGGTAATGCAGTCCTGGGCGGATGCCGAATGGTTTCTGAATCGCCCGGCGCTGGCTGAAAAACTGACCGTTACCGTCTTCAAAGTCACTGGCGAAACCAACACCGATGACCTTTCTCCGGCACCGGATGCGTGGTCGCGCCCGGATATCCCACTGCACGCGCTGGCGATGCTGAAAAACGCCCGTGAAGGTATTGAGCCAGACCAGCCAGGTGTTGTTGGCCCGATCAAACAGATTGAAGCTCTGCAACAGAAAGGTTTCCCGCTGGCGTACGTCGGTGACGTTGTGGGTACGGGTTCATCGCGTAAATCCGCCACGAACTCCGTTCTGTGGTTTATGGGCGATGATATTCCACATGTGCCGAACAAACGCGGCGGTGGTTTGTGCCTCGGCGGTAAAATTGCACCCATCTTCTTTAACACGATGGAAGACGCGGGTGCACTGCCAATCGAAGTCGACGTCTCTAACCTGAACATGGGCGACGTGATTGACGTTTACCCGTACAAAGGTGAAGTGCGTAACCACGAAACAGGCGAACTGCTGGCGACCTTCGAACTGAAAACCGACGTGCTGATTGATGAAGTGCGTGCTGGCGGCCGTATCCCGCTGATTATCGGGCGTGGCCTGACCACCAAAGCGCGTGAAGCACTTGGTCTGCCGCACAGTGATGTGTTCCGTCAGGCGAAAGATGTCGCTGAGAGCGATCGCGGCTTCTCGCTGGCGCAGAAAATGGTAGGCCGTGCCTGTGGCGTGAAAGGCATTCGTCCGGGCGCGTACTGCGAACCGAAAATGACTTCTGTAGGTTCACAGGACACTACCGGCCCGATGACCCGTGATGAACTGAAAGACCTGGCGTGCCTGGGCTTCTCGGCTGACCTGGTGATGCAGTCTTTCTGCCACACCGCGGCGTATCCGAAGCCAGTTGACGTGAACACGCACCACACGCTGCCGGACTTCATTATGAACCGTGGCGGTGTGTCGCTGCGTCCGGGTGACGGCGTAATCCACTCCTGGCTGAACCGTATGCTGCTGCCGGATACCGTCGGTACCGGAGGTGACTCCCATACCCGTTTCCCGATCGGTATCTCTTTCCCGGCGGGTTCTGGTCTGGTGGCATTTGCAGCCGCAACAGGCGTAATGCCGCTGGATATGCCGGAATCCGTTCTGGTGCGCTTCAAAGGCAAAATGCAGCCGGGCATCACCCTGCGCGATCTGGTACACGCCATTCCGCTGTATGCCATCAAACAAGGTCTGCTGACCGTTGAGAAGAAAGGCAAGAAAAACATCTTCTCTGGCCGCATTCTGGAAATTGAAGGTCTGCCGGATCTGAAAGTTGAGCAGGCCTTTGAGCTTACCGATGCGTCCGCTGAGCGTTCTGCCGCTGGTTGTACTATCAAGCTGAACAAAGAACCAATCATCGAATACCTTAACTCTAATATCGTCCTGCTGAAGTGGATGATCGCGGAAGGTTACGGCGATCGTCGTACCCTGGAACGTCGTATTCAGGGCATGGAAAAATGGCTGGCGAATCCTGAGCTGCTGGAAGCAGATGCAGATGCGGAATACGCGGCAGTGATTGACATCGATCTGGCGGATATTAAAGAGCCAATCCTGTGTGCTCCGAACGACCCGGATGACGCGCGTCCGCTGTCTGCGGTACAGGGCGAGAAGATCGACGAAGTATTTATCGGTTCTTGCATGACTAACATCGGTCACTTCCGTGCTGCGGGTAAACTGCTGGATGCGCATAAAGGCCAGTTGCCGACCCGCCTGTGGGTGGCACCGCCAACCCGTATGGACGCCGCACAGTTGACTGAAGAAGGCTACTACAGCGTCTTCGGTAAGAGCGGGGCTCGTATCGAGATCCCGGGCTGTTCTCTGTGTATGGGTAACCAGGCGCGTGTAGCAGACGGTGCGACGGTGGTTTCCACCTCTACCCGTAACTTCCCGAACCGTCTGGGGACTGGCGCGAATGTCTTCCTGGCTTCTGCAGAACTGGCGGCTGTTGCGGCGCTGATTGGCAAACTGCCGACGCCGGAAGAGTACCAGACCTACGTTGCGCAAGTAGATAAAACTGCCGTTGATACTTATCGTTATCTGAACTTCAACCAACTTTCTCAGTACACCGAAAAAGCCGATGGGGTGATTTTCCAGACTGCGGTGTAATAAGTAAGCGCACGCGCTGCGCATAAACGACACAATGCCCGGTGAATGAGATTCCCGGGCATTTTTTATTTCTAAACCATCGCCGTTCCGCTGTTTTTCTCCGGTAAGGCTGCGATAATTACATCAATGGCGCAATGCGATTTCGGCGCATTGCCGGGAGCAGAGGAACACACTATGGATTACGAATTTCTGCGCGATATTACCGGAGTGGTAAAGGTGCGTATGTCCATGGGGCATGAAGTGGTCGGGCACTGGTTTAATGAAGAGGTGAAAGAAAACCTGGCCTTGCTTGATGAAGTGGAACAAGCAGCGCACGCACTGAAAGGTAGCGAACGGTCCTGGCAACGGGCAGGGCATGAATACACCCTGTGGATGGACGGTGAAGAGGTGATGGTTCGCGCCAATCAACTGGAATTCGCTGGCGATGAAATGGAAGAGGGGATGAACTACTACGACGAAGAAAGCCTGTCGCTATGCGGCGTTGAGGATTTTCTGCAGGTCGTGGCGGCTTACCGCAATTTCGTGCAGCAGAAGTAAATAAATCTGGCGGAGCCTGGAGCTCCGCCAGAGCCGTTAAACAGCTGGCATATTGCGCCCGTAATAAATCTCGCGCATTTCTTTCCACAGCGCAGCGGTAATTTCCTGGCGCTCGCTGTCGGTTAAATCTTCCGGTTTGGTGTGGAACATGTAGTGCTTAAGGTCGAACTCTTTAAGCAACATCTTGGTATGGAAGATATTTTCCTGATAGACGTTTACATCCACCATGTCATACAGCGCCTTCATATCGTCAGACATAAAGTTCTGAATCGAATTAATCTCATGGTCGATAAAGTGCTTCATACCGTTAATGTCGCGGGTAAAACCGCGCACGCGATAATCAATGGTTACGATATCGGACTCAAGCTGGTGGATCAGGTAATTCAGCGCCTTCAGCGGAGAAATCACGCCGCAGGTAGAGACTTCAATATCGGCGCGGAAGGTACATAAACCACCTTCAGGATGGCTTTCCGGGTAGGTATGTACGCAAATATGACTTTTATCGAGATGGGCAACGACCGTTTCTGGCAGTGGGCCGGGGTGTTCTGTTTTGTCGATGAGTTTCGGGTCAACCGGTTCTTCACTCACCAGAATAGTGACGCTGGCACCCTGTGGTTCGTAATCCTGGCGGGCGATGTTAAGAATATTGGCCCCGATAATGGAACAGGTTTCTGACAGGATTTCGGTCAGACGGTTGGCATTATAGAGTTCATCGATATAAGCAATATAACCGTCGCGCTCTTCGGCAGTTTTGGCGTAGCAGATATCGTAAATACAAAAACTCAGACTTTTGGTCAGATTATTAAAGCCATGCAGTTTCAGTTTTTTCAATTTCTTATCTTCTCCTTAGGACGGCTGTGAAGCCAGTGCATCTTGCAGATACTGAGGTAAGGCAAAAGCTGCCGTATGGATTGCCGGATTGTAATAACGGCATTTCAGGCCAGAAGCGAGAAAACGCGCCTGAATAATTTCGGTTGAGAGATGGCGTAAGGCGTCGTTATCTGTCGCCCATGCAAAAGTCATGATACCGCCGTAATAGGTCGGGATCGCCGCCTGATAAAAGCCAACGTCGCTGAAGTAATGGCTGAGTTTGCGATGGCTGTCGATGGCTTCTTCCTGCTGTAAAAAGCAGACGCCGTTTTGTGCGACGAAGATACCGCTAGGATTCAGGCAACGTTTGCAGCCTTCATAAAATGCTGAGGTGAACAGACTTTCGCCGGGACCGATAGGATCGGTGCAGTCGGAGATAATGACATCAAAGGTCTGGCTGGTTTGATTAACGAAATTGACGCCATCGTCGATCACCAGCTTAAAGCGCGGATCGTCGTAGCTACCGGCGTTATGGTTGGGCAGATACTGACGGCAGAACGACACGACACCCGCATCGATTTCTACCATCGTGATTGACTCAACGTTTTTATGTCGGGTTACTTCACGCAGCATGGCACCGTCGCCGCCGCCGATAATCAGCACATGTTTCGCGTGACCGTGGGCCAGTAGCGGAACATGGGTCATCATCTCATGATAGATAAACTCGTCGCGCTCGGTGGTTTGTACTACGCCATCCAGCGCCATTACGCGACCAAATGCAGCGTTCTCAAAAATGATCAGATCTTGGTGATCGGTCTTTTCATGATACAGAACGTTATCTACCGCAAAGTACTGCCCAAACTGGTCGTGTAGCGTTTCATGCCACTGTTTTTTTTCGGCCATGGGTTGATACCTCCTTTGTTAACACCCGTAAAAAAAGGGCGCAACATAATAGCTAACATTGACCGCGGATGCACGGTCAATATTTCTACAAAAAGGTATCAGGGATTATTTGACGTAGGCAAGCAGGCTTAAGGAATCGCGGGCCAAGGCTTTGCACTTTTTAGCGACGGGAATGCCAATGCCGCTGAGATCGCGGTAGCTGTCTTCACCGAGGGCTTTCATGTCGAAGGTGTCGTAATTACTGAGATCCCACTGGTTTTGCTGGGCGAAAAAGACCAGTGCGCGACGAATTTGCCCGTTAGGTAAGTTCTGGTAACCACAATCGTTCTTCAGAAAGACAAAAACTGCCGTTAAATCGGCCATATCTTCGGCTTCAGACTCGCTGAGCGCGTAACTGTTTGCGCAAACGGCCATCAGGCTGCCGAATAACACTGTTCTGAAAAACGTCTTCATTGCTTCTACCAGGGGCTTAAAGAAGATAAACGTTAGCACACTGCGAGCGAGGCGACGACCATTATTGTCGATTAAATTGTGTCTGCGGCTTGACCTTCCCGTAAGGGGAAGGACTATGCTCAACGTTTGATTTTGTTTCGCCTGCTTAAGAATAAGGAAATAACTATGCAACGTCGTGATTTCTTAAAATATTCCGTCGCGCTGGGTGTGGCTTCAGCCTTGCCGCTGTGGAGCCGCGCAGTCTTTGCGGCGGAACGCCCAACGTTACCGATCCCTGATTTGCTCACGACCGATGCCCGTAATCGCATTCAGTTAACTATTGGCGCAGGTCAGTCTACCTTTGGCGAGAAAACTGCAACTACCTGGGGCTATAACGGCAATCTGCTGGGGCCGGCGGTGAAATTACAGCGCGGCAAAGCGGTAACGGTTGATATCTATAACCAACTGACGGAAGAGACGACGTTGCACTGGCACGGGCTGGAAGTACCGGGTGAAGTCGACGGCGGCCCGCAGGGAATTATTCCGCCAGGTGGCAAGCGCTCGGTGACGTTGAACGTTGATCAACCTGCCGCTACTTGCTGGTTCCATCCACATCAACATGGCAAGACTGGGCGACAGGTGGCGATGGGGTTGGCTGGGCTGGTGGTAATTGAAGATGACGAGATCCTGAAATTAATGCTGCCAAAACAGTGGGGTATCGATGATGTTCCGGTGATTGTTCAGGATAAAAAATTTAACGCTGATGGGCAGATTGATTATCAACTGGATGTGATGACCGCCGCCGTGGGCTGGTTTGGCGATACGCTGCTGACCAACGGTGCAATCTACCCACAACACGCTGCCCCGCGTGGTTGGCTGCGCCTGCGTTTGCTCAATGGCTGTAATGCCCGCTCGCTCAATTTCGCCACCAGCGACAATCGCCCGCTGTATGTGATTGCCAGCGACGGTGGTCTGCTACCTGAACCGGTGAAGGTGAGCGAGCTGCCGGTGCTGATGGGCGAGCGTTTTGAAGTGCTGGTGGAGGTTAACGACAACAAACCCTTTGACCTGGTGACGCTACCGGTCAGCCAGATGGGGATGGCGATTGCGCCGTTTGACAAGCCGCATCCGGTAATGCGGATTCAGCCGATTGCTATTAGTGCCTCCGGTGCTTTGCCAGACACATTAAGTAGCCTGCCTGCGTTACCTTCGCTGGAAGGGCTGACGGTACGCAAGCTGCAACTTTCTATGGACCCGATGCTCGATATGATGGGTATGCAGATGCTAATGGAGAAATATGGCGATCAGGCGATGGCCGGAATGGATCACAGCCAGATGATGGGCCATATGGGGCACGGTAATATGAATCATATGAACCACGGCGGGAAGTTCGATTTCCACCATGCCAATAAAATCAACGGTCAGGCGTTTGATATGAATAAGCCGATGTTTGCGGCGGCGAAAGGGCAGTACGAACGTTGGGTTATCTCTGGCGTGGGCGACATGATGCTGCATCCGTTCCATATTCACGGCACGCAGTTCCGTATCTTGTCAGAAAATGGCAAACCGCCAGCGGCTCATCGCGCGGGCTGGAAAGATACCGTTAAGGTAGAAGGCAATGTCAGTGAAGTGCTGGTGAAGTTTAATCACGACGCACCGAAAGAACATGCTTATATGGCGCACTGCCATCTGCTGGAGCATGAAGATACGGGGATGATGTTAGGGTTTACGGTATAAAAAGACCGTATTCGGAAATATGCCCGGATCTCTCCGGGCATTATGGTTATTTCACATCATCCGGCAGGGCATAAGCCACAATATAGTCGCCCATCTTCGTACCAAATGAACCGTGACCGCCTGCGGAGATCACCACATACTGCTTACCATTCACTTCATAGGTCATTGGCGTCGCCTGACCACCCGCTGGTAAACGACCCTGCCACAGTTTTTCACCGTTGCTCATGTTGTAAGCGCGCAGGTAGTTATCTGCCGTAGCGGCGATAAACAGCACGTTACCCGCCGTGGAGATTGGCCCGCCCAGCATCGGCATACCCATATTGAACGGCACCGGTACAGGCATCGGGAACGGCATACTGTCCTGCGGCGTACCAATACGTTTCTTCCACACCACTTCATTGGTTTTCAGATCCAGCGCCGAGATATAACCCCATGCTGGCTGTTTACACGGCAGACCAAACGGTGAGAGGAACGGGTTGAGCGTGACACCATACGGTACACCGTACTGTGGCTGAATGCCGGATTCCGTACCCGTGCCTTTGGCATCTTTCGGCTGCTCCATCGGGTTACCCGGACCGCGTGGGATCAGTTTCGAAACAAACGGCAGTGCCATTGGGTTGGCAATTGCCACTTCACGATTTGGATCAACGGAAATCCCGCCCCATTCAAACATTCCCAGGTTACCCGGGAAGACCAGCGTGCCCTGTTCAGATGGCGGCGTGAAAATGCCTTCATAGCGCATCTGGTGGAACATCACGCGGCACACCAGTTGGTCAAACATGGTGGCTCCCCACATATCCGCACCGCTCAAATCTTTCTTCGGACGGAAGCTCAGTTCAGAGAACGGCTGGGTCGGAGTAACGTAATCGCCTTTCGCAGCACCTTGCGGCACCGGTTTTTCCGGGGCCGGAACCACCAGTTCGCCATTGCGACGATCGAGCACAAAAATGTTGCCGGTTTTCGCCGGAGCGTAAATAACTGGCACTTTCTGACCATTAACGGTGATGTCCGCCAGCGTCGGCTGTGCCGGAAGATCCATGTCCCACAGGTCGTGGTGAACGGTCTGGTAGCTCCACGCCAGTTTCCCGGTAGTGGCATTCAGCGCCAGAATCGAGCTGGCATAACGTTCCTGTTCCGGTGTGCGGTTACCGCCCCAGATATCCGGCGTGGTCACGCCCATCGGCAGATAGACCAGATCCAGCTTCGCGTCATAGGCCGCTGGTGCCCAGGAGTTTGGCGAGTTAAAGGTAAAGGTGTGTTCGTCAGACGGGATTGCGTTCGGATCTTTCGCGCCGGGATCAAAAGCCCACAGCAGCTCCCCGGTGTTGACATCAAAACCACGGATCACGCCAGACGTTTCGCGGGTTGAGAAGTTATCGGTAACTGAACCTGCCATCACGATGGTTTTATCGGTGATAATCGGTGGCGAAGTCGGTTCATACAGACCCGGTTTGGTGTCTGGCATATTGCTTTGCAGATTGAGCACGCCTTTATTGGCGAAGGTTTCGCACAGTTTGCCGTTTTCAGCGTTAATCGCAATCAGTCGACCATCATTGACCGGAAGAATGATACGACGCGGGCAATCCGCCATCACTTCCGGCGAAGCCGTTTCTGCTTTGGCTTCATGATAAGAGACGCCACGGCAGGTTACGTGCTGGAAAGACTCGTTAGTTTTCAGCTTAGGATCGTAATGCCATTTCTCTTTGCCGCTGGCGGCATCGAGCGCAAACAGGCGCTGGTGAGCGGTACACAGGTAAAGGGTGTCGCCCACTTTAATCGGCGTCACTTCATTGGTGATTTCGCCCGGATCGTTCGGCTGCTTCACATCGCCAGTACGGAACACCCAGGCTTCTTTCAGATTATGGACGTTATCGGCGTTAATTTGTTTCAGAGGTGAAAAGCGTTGACCTTCCTGATTGCGACCATAGGCAGGCCAGTCCTGATCGGCAACGGGTGAGATAGCTTCCGTAGGTGTGGCATCGGCGCTTAAGGTGCCGTTGATTTCCTGCGGATCGTTAAATCCGGCCCAGGTCAGGATACTACCGCTAATCAGCAGTGCCACCACCAGTGCGGCAACTGCGCCGCTGGCAGGAATGACCAGGCGACGCCAGACAAACGGCAGGATCAGCCAGATGCCGAAGAAGACCAGAATATCGCTGCGCGGAGTCAGCGCCCAGAAGTCGAAACCAACTTCCCAGACGCCCCAAATCATGGTGCCGAGCAGCAGGGCGGCGTATAGCCAAAGCGCGGCACGTTTACTGCGCCACAGCATCCAGGCGACGCCGAGCATCACAAGGCCAGCGATAGGGTAGTACCAGGAGCCGCCAATCGCGACCAGCCAGCCTCCGCCAATGAGTAGATACAGCCCGCAAAGCGCTGCAAAAAGGACTGTTAGCGTGACGAGTAATCGTCGCGAGCCTGTATTGTTAATTGCCATAAAGAGACACCATTTCAATTCATTAATATTTTAGTAGCAATTAATTATAGGTTTTAACATGTGTGATCGTCATCACAATTCGAGCTTTATTAACAGATTCCGCGAATGAATAGTTTTACTGGTATACTGCGTGTCTTGCGCTTTGTTGCGGTGCCAAAACCTGCCCGTGCGAAGTGATTTGTTTTTAAATCATATGGTTAGAGATATGAAACATACTGTAGAAGTAATGATCCCCGAAGCGGAGATTAAAGCGCGTATCGCCGAACTGGGTCGTCAGATTACTGAGCGTTACAAAGACAGCGGCAGCGATATGGTGCTGGTGGGTCTGCTGCGTGGCTCATTTATGTTTATGGCGGACCTGTGCCGTGAAGTTCAGGTATCTCATGAAGTCGACTTTATGACCGCCTCCAGCTACGGTAGCGGCATGTCCACCACCCGTGATGTGAAAATCCTCAAAGATCTGGATGAAGATATCCGTGGCAAGGACGTGCTGATTGTTGAAGATATCATCGACTCGGGGAATACACTGTCGAAAGTGCGTGAGATCTTAAGCCTGCGCGAACCGAAGTCGCTGGCGATTTGTACGCTGCTGGATAAACCGTCCCGTCGTGAAGTGAACGTCCCGGTAGAATTTATCGGTTTCTCGATCCCGGATGAGTTTGTGGTGGGTTACGGCATTGATTACGCACAGCGTTACCGTCATCTGCCGTATATCGGCAAAGTGATTCTGCTGGACGAGTAAGTGTGAAGTTGCCGGATGTGTTGCATCCGGCATGGCATTTTTATTTGTGGTTGGCGTGTTTCAGCTTGAGGTTGGAAATCCCGTGACGGTAACGTTGCTCAAGGGTTTCGCGGTTGGTGGCAGTAACATCCAGATCACGCAGCAAGCCGTCGTGAATGCCATAGGCCCAGCCGTGAATGGTAACTTTCTGCCCGCGTTTCCACGCTGATTGCATAATGGTGGAGTGGCCTAGGTTATACACCTGTTCCATGACGTTCAGTTCACACAAGGTATCCAGACGGCGCTCTTGCGGCATTTCGCCGAGCAATGAGCTATGTTTGAACCAGATATCGCGGATATGCAGCAGCCAGTTGTTGATAAGCCCCAGTTCCGGGTTTTCAACTGCGGCTTGTACGCCGCCGCAACCGTAGTGGCCACAGATAATAATGTGTTCAACTTCTAGTACATCCACTGCATACTGAACCACGGAAAGGCAGTTCAGGTCGGTGTGAATGACCAGGTTAGCAACATTACGGTGAACAAAGAGTTCGCCCGGCTCAAGACCGGTTAAACGTTCTGCAGGAACGCGACTGTCGGAACATCCAATCCATAGAAAGTGCGGTTTTTGCGCTTGTGCCAGTTTCTCAAAAAACCCGGGATCCTCTTCCACCAGCATTTTTGACCATAGTGCATTGTTGCTGATGAGTGTATCTATGTCTTTCATGGAGGTTAACGACCTGTAACCAAATAATTACGTTTGGCTAATATAGGGTAACTCCGGGACGATTTAAACCACAGATAAAGTGTAAGAACGTAAGGTAAGTAAAAATTTATGACCATTGCACTGGAACTTCAACAGCTTAAAAAAACCTATCCAGGCGGCGTTCAGGCGCTTCGTGGAATAGATTTGCAGGTCGAAGCGGGTGATTTTTATGCGCTTCTCGGGCCGAACGGGGCCGGGAAATCGACCACTATCGGTATTATCAGCTCTCTGGTAAATAAAACCTCCGGGCGGGTCAGCGTATTTGGTTACGATCTCGAGAAGGATGTCGTGAACGCTAAACGTCAGTTGGGACTGGTGCCGCAGGAATTTAACTTCAACCCGTTTGAAACCGTGCAGCAAATTGTGGTGAATCAGGCAGGGTACTACGGCGTGGAGCGCAAAGAAGCGTACATCCGCAGCGAAAAATATCTCAAACAACTCGATTTATGGGGAAAACGCAACGAACGTGCGCGTATGTTATCTGGCGGGATGAAGCGCCGTTTAATGATTGCCCGTGCGTTAATGCATGAACCTAAACTACTGATTCTCGACGAACCGACCGCAGGCGTGGATATTGAACTTCGCCGCTCAATGTGGGGCTTTTTGAAGGATTTAAACGACAAAGGCACCACCATCATTCTCACTACACACTACCTGGAAGAAGCAGAAATGCTGTGCCGCAATATCGGCATTATTCAACACGGTGAGCTGGTGGAAAATACCTCGATGAAGGCGCTGCTGGCGAAGCTGAAATTGGAAACCTTTATTCTCGATCTCGCACCGAAAAGCCCGTTACCGAAGCTCGATGGCTATCAGTATCGACTGGTCGATACCGCGACGCTGGAAGTTGAAGTGCTGCGTGAGCAGGGGATCAACAGCGTATTTACGCAGTTAAGTGAGCAGGGCATTCAGGTATTAAGTATGCGTAACAAAGCTAACCGTCTGGAAGAGCTGTTTGTTTCACTGGTTAATGAAAAACAAGGAGATCGCGCATGATGCATCTTTACTGGGTGGCGCTAAAAAGCATCTGGGCGAAAGAGATCCATCGCTTTATGCGTATCTGGGTGCAGACGCTGGTGCCGCCAGTCATCACCATGACCCTTTACTTTATTATCTTCGGTAACCTGATAGGTTCGCGTATTGGCGATATGCATGGCTTCAGCTATATGCAGTTCATCGTACCGGGGCTGATCATGATGTCGGTGATCACCAATGCCTACGCTAACGTCGCGTCATCATTTTTTGGTGCCAAGTTCCAGCGTAATATTGAAGAGCTGCTGGTAGCGCCGGTTCCGACTCACGTCATTATTGCCGGATATGTCGGCGGTGGCGTGGCGCGTGGTCTGTTTGTTGGCATTCTGGTGACGGCAATTTCACTGTTTTTTGTGCCGTTTCAGGTGCATTCGTGGGTATTCGTTGCCTTAACCCTGGTGCTCACGGCGGTGCTATTCTCCCTTGCGGGTTTGCTGAACGGCGTGTTTGCCAAAACGTTCGATGACATCAGCCTGGTGCCAACCTTTGTGTTAACGCCACTCACGTATTTGGGCGGGGTGTTTTACTCCCTGACTTTGTTGCCGCCGTTCTGGCAAGGGCTGTCGCACCTGAACCCAATCGTTTATATGATCAGTGGTTTCCGCTACGGCTTCCTCGGTATAAATGATGTGCCGCTGGCCACTACCTTTGGCGTACTGGTGGTCTTTATTGTGGTGTTTTATTTGATCTGTTGGTCGCTGATCCAACGTGGACGTGGTTTGCGTAGCTAAGGCTATTTCCTCTCCTCTGGATTCGGGGGAGAGGAGTTTTGACGGCTATCACCCTTTATCAACAATGGTCAGGATAGACTGATTTTCGGCTAAGGAGGAAGGCGATGTTAGGTTGGGTAATTACCTGTCACGATGACCGGGCGCAAGAGATACTGGATGCGCTGGAGAAAAAACATGGGGCACTTCTTCAGTGCCGGGCCGTGAATTTCTGGCGCGGATTAAGCTCTAATATGCTCAGCCGCATGATGTGCGATGCTCTGCATGAAGCGGACTCTGGTGAGGGTGTCATCTTCTTAACCGATATAGCCGGAGCGCCACCGTACCGCGTGGCTTCATTATTAAGCCATAAACACTCCCGTTGTGAAGTGATTTCTGGTGTCACGTTACCGTTAATTGAACAGATGATGGCTTGCCGTGAAACCATGACCAGTTCAGAGTTTCGCGAGCGTATTGTCGAACTGGGTGCGCCGGAGGTGAGTAGTCTTTGGCACCAACAACAAAAAAATCCGCCTTTTGTCCTCAAACATAATTTGTATGAGTATTAACCCGCGATTCTGATGGCGCTTTTGCTACAATACAAGCGTTGTTTCACCCTCGGTTATTTTTTCATGTATAAACAAGCTGTTATTCATCCTGCTGATGCTGTTTACCGCAAGCGTTAGTGCCGCGTTACCTGCCCGTTATATGCAAACCATCGAAAATGCTGCGATCTGGGCGCAAATTGGCGACAAGATGGTGACCGTGGGGAATATTCGGGCCGGGCAAATCATTGCCGTGGAGCCCACTGCCGCAAGTTATTACGCATTTAATTTTGGCTTTGGTAAAGGGTTTATCGATAAAGGGCATCTCGAGCCAGTTCAGGGGCGACAAAAAGTTGAAGACGGTTTGGGTGACCTCAACAAGCCGCTGAGTAATCAGAACTTAATTACCTGGAAAGATACGCCGGTCTATAACGCGCCGAGTGCGGGCAGTGCGCCATTATGGGGTACTGGCGGACAATTTGCGCTACCCGATTTTGCATAAACTGAAAGACAGGTTAAATCAAACCTGGTATCAGATCCGTATTGGCGATCGACTGGCCTATATCAGCGCGCTGGATGCCCAACCCGATAATGGCCTGCCGGTGCTAACCTATCACCATATTCTGCGCGATGAAGAAAACACCCGTTTTCGCCATACTTCGACGACCACCTCAGTACGCGCTTTCAATAACCAGATGGCCTGGCTGCGCGACAGGGGATACGCGACACTGAGCATGGTGCAGCTGGAAGGTTACGTGAAGAATAAGATCAATCTCCCTGCGCGAGCGGTGGTGATTACCTTTGATGATGGCCTCAAATCGGTGAGCCGCTATGCGTATCCCGTGTTGAAACAATATGGCATGAAGGCGACGGCGTTTATTGTTACCTCGCGCATCAAACGTCACCCGCAGAAGTGGGACCCAAAATCGCTGCAATTTATGAGCGTTTCTGAACTTAACGAAATTCGCGATGTTTTTGATTTCCAGTCACATACCCATTTTTTGCATCGGGTGGATGGTTATCGCCGCCCCATATTACCGAGCCGTAGTGAACACAATATTCTGTTTGATTTTGCACGTTCACGCCGCGCTCTGGCGCAATTTAATCCGCATGTCTGGTATCTTTCGTATCCGTTTGGCGGATTTAATGACAAAGCCGTGAAGGCAGCAAACGATGCCGGATTTCACCTGGCGGTGACAACCATGAAAGGCAAAGTAAAACCGGGGGATAATCCGTTGTTACTAAAACGACTTTATATCTTAAGAACGGATTCGCTGGAGACGATGTCGCGCTGGTGAGTAACCAGCCGCAGGGATAACAATCAAGCAACCTGTACCGGAATCGCTTTCGCGGTACGTTTCATTTCATTGTCGCCTTCAAAATAGGCGACGTTGGGTCGCCAGGTGCGAGCTTCTTCATCTGGCATGGTAACGAAGCTGGCGATGATGACAATATCGCCGACACTGGCGCAGTGGGCCGCCGCACCGTTAACAGAAATAATTCTCGAACCGCGTTCTGCCGCGATGGCATAAGTGGAGAAACGCTTGCCGTTGGTGACATTCCAGATATCAATGGCTTCGTTTTCGAGAATACCGGCTGCGTCAAGAAAATCCTGGTCAATGGCGCAAGAACCTTCATAGTGTAGGTCCGCATGAGTCACTTTCACGCGGTGGAGTTTGCCCTGCAGCATCGTGCGAATCATAACTTCTACCTTTCTACCCTGTCGTTAACGAAGCAGGCGATGCCTGCTTTGAGGAAATTCTCACGCAGTATTGCCCGATTTTTGTTTAGTGTCTACTCATCTGACGGCATTTACATCAGCAGTTTGCGTACCGTGCCGAAGCGTGCCATGTAACGGCTGTAACCAATTGAAATTTCTCTGAACGCTGCTCGGTAAACACTAAAGAGGTGGCTGACGATGGCACGCCTTGACTGGATACTGCCTTCACGCAAGACAACACGGAAGGCAGGGAAGATGGATGCACCGAGTACCACACCGCATGATGCAGTGTTTAAACAATTTTTAATGCACGCGGAGACGGCTCGCGACTTTCTGGAGATACATTTGCCAGTGGAATTACGAGAACTTTGTGACCTCAACACGCTTCATTTAGAGTCGGGGAGTTTCATTGAAGAGAGCCTGAAAGGACACAGCACGGACGTGCTCTATTCCGTGCAAATGCAGGGCAATCCCGGTTATCTGCATGTTGTGATTGAACACCAAGGCAAGCCGGATAAGAAAATGGCCTTTCGCATGATGCGTTATTCTATTGCTGCCATGCACCGGCATCTGGAGGCGGATCACGATAAGCTGCCGCTGGTGGTGCCGATACTGTTTTATCAGGGCGAGGCCACACCTTATCCGCTCTCAATGTGCTGGTTTGATATATTTTACTCGCCGGAGCTGGCACGACGCGTCTATAACAGTCCTTTCCCGCTGGTGGATATCACCATCACACCGGATGACGAAATCATGCAACATCGGCGGATTGCGATTCTCGAACTACTGCAAAAACATATTCGCCAGCGCGACTTAATGTTATTGCTGGAGCAACTGGTCACGCTGATTGACGAAGGGTACACTAGCGGAAGTCAGTTAGTTGCCATGCAAAACTATATGCTGCAACGCGGTCATACTGAACAAGCGGATTTGTTTTATGGTGTGCTGAGAGACAGGGAAACGGGAGGGGAGTCTATGATGACGCTGGCGCAGTGGTTTGAAGAGAAAGGGATTGAGAAGGGGATTCAGCAGGGAAGACAGGAGGAAAGGCAAGAATTCGCCCAGCGTTTTCTGAGTAAAGGGATGTCTCGGGAAGACGTTGCAGAGATGACAAATTTATCTCTTGCTGAGATTGATAGGCTGATTAACTAAGTTGTCTGCGTTATGAATAATTGCTTACAGACGCCATCGCCATGACGTGGGGCAAATTAATAATTGGCGCCATCAGCCGTAGCGCCAGTTATACTCGTCATACTTTAAATTGCATGTGCTGTGTCTGCGTTCGCTAACCCCAGTCACTTACTTATGTAAGCTCCTGGGGATTAATGAGAGACATCCATGTCTCTCACCGAAGGCCAGCCTGCGGCTGGGCAAATTCGTTCCTGACGAATTTGTCACTCGCTTGCCGCCTTCCTGCAACTTGAATTATTTAGAGTAAAAGCATTACGCCAGTTCGACGATTTTGTTGTCGATCAGGCGGGCATCGCCAAGCCAGGCGGCTACCAGAATTACAGCTCGTTTGCTGGTTTCAGAGACTTCCAGCAACGTGTCGGCATCGCGAATCTGAATATCATCGGCGCGGAAGCCTTTTTCATTCAGTTCTTGCCCTGCAATGGCAATAATTTCATCAAGATCCCGCTCGCCAGCCTGCAATTTGTCGGCAATTGAACTTAAAACTTTGTACAGACCGGGCGCAATTTTGCGTTGTTCCGCCGTCAGATAACCATTACGGGAACTGAGCGCAAGGCCATCTTTGGCGCGCATAATCGGGACGCCGACAATTTCAATATCGAAGCCCATATCGGCAACCATTTTGCGGATTAGCGCCAGTTGCTGAAAGTCCTTTTCACCGAAGCAGGCGATGTCCGGCTGGACCAGGTTAAACAGCTTGCTGACGATAGTCGAAACGCCGCGAAAATGCCCCGGACGGCTCGCGCCTTCCAGCATGGTCGAAAGCCCGGGAACGTCAACGTAAGTATGGGTTTCAGTACCGTTCGGGTAGATCTCTTTTACCGAAGGGGCGAAAACTAAATCCACTTTACGTTTGTTTAGCTTCTCGCAGTCCTCCTGCAAGGTCCGTGGATAACGTGCCAGATCTTCCGGGCGGTCGAACTGCATCGGGTTAACGAAAATACTGACGACGACCACATCGGCGCGGGCTTTGGCTTCGTCGACCAGCTTCATATGGCCATCGTGCAGATTACCCATAGTAGGCACCAGCGCCACGCGCTTGCCTTCCATACGCAGGCGGCGAATTTGCTGACGCAGCAGCGGCAGGGTTTCGATAATTAACACAACGTGACTCCTTAATGGAAACTGTGTTCTTCGCCCGGATAAACGCCGGACTCCACTTCAGCCATATACTGCCGCACAGCCGCGCGGATGTCGCCCGTTTCGGCGAGGAAATTTTTAGCGAATTTAGGAATGTGACCGCCGGTAATGCCGAAGGCGTCGTGCATCACGAGGATCTGCCCGTCAGTGACGTTGCCTGCGCCAATGCCAATAACCGGGATCGCCAGTGCTTCGGTAATACGTTTTGCCAGTTCAACCGGCACGCATTCCAGCACCAGCAGCTGTGCCCCAGCGGCTTCTAAGGCTAATGCATCGCTGAGCAGTTGATCGCCCGCTTCATCGCCGCGCCCCTGAACTTTGTAGCCACCGAAAATATTCACTGACTGTGGGGTTAAACCTAAGTGACCACATACAGGAACGGCACGTTCGGTCAGCATTTTTACGGTTTCGACCAGCCACTCACCGCCCTCAATTTTGACCATATTGGCACCGGCACGCATAACCGTTGCGGCGTTTTCAAAGGCTTGTTCCGGCGTGGCATACGCCATAAACGGCAGGTCAGCCAACAGCAGGCAGTTTGGCGCACCACGACGTACGGAGGCAGTGTGGTAGGCGATATCGGCAACGGTCACCGGCAGGGTGGAGTCGTGACCCTGAACCGTCATGCCCAGCGAGTCGCCTACCAGCATGACGTTAAGTCCTTCATCAGCAAATAGTTTCGCGAAGCTGTAGTCGTAAGCGGTGATGGTCGCGAAACGCTTTTTATCCTGCTTACATTTCTGAAGTGAAGCAATGGTGGTCGGTTTCATAACGTGTCCTGATAAATGATGTCGTGTTGCCTGGCATTTTATCAGTCACATTGGTGGGGGCAATGATTTATCAATTACCGCACCGCCAGATGATGGCGGTGCGGTGGACTTATTAAGGGTAGGTTACCTGGAAAGTACTGGTGGCTTTAAACTCACCAGCTTCTATTGGTATAGTTCCATCCTGTTGTAGCGTGGCCTTGAAGTGGTCAACAAAAACTGGCCACCGAGTTAGAGTTTTTCCAGTATCGATTTTCCGATTCGTTTGGGGGGAACCCACCGTTATATTCGTGCGGTCTT
>NZ_MIIV01000198.1:0-2918 GCF_001743015.1 Shigella sp. FC1567 | reverse complement strand
AGTACTGCGCATACGATTACCGGGTCATACAGGAGCAGTCTGGTCTGAAAACATCAATGTCGCGTAAAGGTAACTGTTACGACAACGCTCCGATGGAAAGCTTCTGGGGAACGCTGAAAAATGAGAGCCTGAGCCACTATCGTTTTAATAACCGGGATGAAGCCATCTCAGTAATACGGGAATACATTGAGATTTTCTACAATCGTCAGCGTCGTCACTCTCGTCTGGGGAATATCTCCCCGGCAGCCTTCAGGGAAAAATATCATCAGATGACTGCTCAAAAAAAGAACAAATGGTAGTGTCCGCTATTGCCAGTACACCTCATACACATCCCCTTGCTGGGTCGTATTAAAGGTTATCTGACTGGAAAGTGCCGCAAGGAGTAATAACGCATTCATATTCTTCTCCCGAAAAAAAACAGGGCTTGCGCCCTGTTTCTGTAATACAAATGATGTATTAGTACTGATGAGCGGTCGCGTTGTTACCAAAGCCAACCTGAGTCACGTTGACGGAGGAGTTAGATGCAGTCTGGCCAACTGCAGCACCGTTGCCACCACCGAACTGTTTAACCGTCATTTCAGAATTTTTGCCGTTCCACTGATCAAGAGTAGCGCTATTACCGAAGCCACGTTGGGTCAGATCGATTGAGCTGTCATCTGAGCCCTGACCAACATCTGCACCATTACCGCCGCCATGCTGGGTAATAGTCAAGTCAGAGTTACGGGCATCAGTTTGCAGAGCAAGTGCAGAGTTACCGCCACCGTACTGGTAAATGTTCAGCTCAGAATTTGGGCCGCTATTATTACCGCCACCACCGTGGTTACCGCCGCCGCCGTACTGAGGAACAACACCTGCCAGAGCGCTACCGGAGAATACGATTGCTGCAATTGCTGCTACTTTTAAAAGTTTCATGTAAAACCCCCATCGGATTGATTTAAAAGTCGAATGGAAATTAACGTTGTGTCACGCGAATAGCCATTTGCGACTGTCTCTGCACTACAATTGCCGTTTTTTGAGTACCATACTGTGTAATATTTGCTTTATTACCAGAACCTTTCTGGATAATCATCGCAGTATTACCATAAGCACCTTGCGAAATACTGGCATCGTTGGCACTGCCCGCCTGATCAATATATGCAAGGTTATTAGACTGCCCCCTCGAATCTCCAGACAACCAGTATCACTTAAATAAGTGATACTGGTTGTCTGGAGATTCAGGGGGCCAGTCTACGCAACCTGTATTTTGTTAACGCTGCGTTATGATGGAAAGTATGTCTGCGGAAATATTTTTAATAACTCACCCGCGCGTTGTATTTTTCTTTTTTTGTTCATACCAAAGTATTAAAACCCACGTAAATACGCTGTTATCTACGCAAAAAATATTTTGTTTTCTTTTAAATCTCCGTTTTCCGCTATCAAAAATCACCAGACAGTCATTTTTCTTGCCCGTCGCTGATTGCTGCGATATGTCTTGCGCACAAGCCGTGACAAACCTCGTCTTTTTGGAGTAAAAATTTGTCCACGGAGGTGCGGAGAAAAAACAAGAACGTTTTACATGACGAAAGGACTACACCGAAATATTTTTTATATGTATTATTAGTAAGTTATCACCATTTGTATGATTTTTTAAAATTGTGCAATAAAAACCAAATGTACAACTTTTCTATCATTTCTAAACTTAATAAAACCTTAAGGTTAATATTTTAGTATAACAAGTTACATTTAGTTACATGTTTAACGCTTGATTTAAGTTTTGTAATGGCTAGATTGAAATCAGATGTAATCCATTAGTTTTATATTTTACCCATTTAGGGCTGATTTATTACTACACACAGCAGTGCAACATCTGTCAGTACTTCTGGTGCTTCTATTTTAGAGGCAGCTGTCAGGTGTGCGATCAATAAAAAAAGCGGGGTTTCATCATGTTTAATGAAGTCCATAGTATTCATGGTCATACATTATTGTTGATCACTAAACCTTCTTTGCAGGCGACAGCTCTCTTGCAGCACCTTAAACAATCGCTGGCAATTACAGGAAAATTACATAATATTCAACGTTCTCTGGACGATATCTCTTCAGGCTCTATTATTCTTCTGGATATGATGGAAGCAGATAAAAAGCTTATCCATTATTGGCAGGATACTTTGAGCAGGAAAAACAACAATATCAAAATATTGTTGCTAAATACGCCTGAAGATTACCCGTACCGCGACATTGAAAACTGGCCTCATATCAACGGCGTTTTTTATTCCATGGAGGATCAAGAACGTGTTGTCAATGGGTTGCAAGGCGTCCTGCGCGGCGAATGCTACTTTACGCAAAAGCTTGCCAGCTACTTGATTACGCATTCAGGTAACTATCGTTATAACAGCACGGAATCAGCCCTCCTTACTCATCGGGAAAAAGAGATCCTGAATAAGCTGCGTATCGGCGCGTCTAATAACGAGATCGCTCGTTCGTTGTTCATCAGCGAAAATACGGTTAAAACGCATCTTTATAATCTTTTCAAGAAGATAGCCGTAAAAAACCGGACACAAGCGGTTTCCTGGGCAAACGATAACCTCAGGCGATAAAGCCATGAAACGTTATTTACGCTGGATTGTGGCGGCAGAATTTCTGTTCGCCGCAGGGAATCTTCACGCCGTTGAGGTAGAAGTCCCGGGATTGCTAACTGACCATACTGTTTCATCTATTGGCCGGTAATGCTGCCAACTTACTGATTTAGTGTATGATGGTGATTTTAAGGTGCTTGCGTGGCTTCCATTTCCATCAGATGTCCTTCCTGCTCCGCTACTGAAGGCGTGGTGCGTAACGGCAAAAGCACTGCCGGACATCAGCGCTATCTCTGCTCTCATTGCCGTAAAACATGGCAACTACAGTTCACTTACACCGCCTCTCAGCCCGGTACGCACCAGAAA
>NZ_MIIV01000197.1:0-2924 GCF_001743015.1 Shigella sp. FC1567 | reverse complement strand
ACTGTTACGACAACGCTCCGATGGAAAGCTTCTGGGGAACGCTGAAAAATGAGAGCCTGAGCCACTATCGTTTTAATAACCGGGATGAAGCCATCTCAGTAATACGGGAATACATTGAGATTTTCTACAATCGTCAGCGTCGTCACTCTCGTCTGGGGAATATCTCCCCGGCAGCCTTCAGGGAAAAATATCATCAGATGGCTGCTTAAAAAAAGAACAAATGGTAGTGTCCGCTATTGCCAGTACACCTCACTGAGCCGGAGATTCCGGATCAACGGCAATGCTGACCACCGTCTCTTCCTGTGGTGGATTCTGTTGCTGGTGGGCGTGAGGCAGCAGCGCAAGATTTTTTGTGCGCTGCTTCAGTATGCTGGTGGCGGTCTGCTCTCCCGGCACGATGTCGCTTTCACGGTACATTGAGCGGATTTTTTCCGCACGCAACCCCAGCGAACGACGTAATACTGCTTCCGGTAGCGCGTCCGCCACCTGATTGCGGACCGCCCACCAGGATAATTCAGCCAGAGATAATTCACGCTCCTGCGTACCGCTTATTGCGTGACCGATGACGTCAATCATCCATGCTGACAGGTTTTGATGAGCAAGTTGCTCGAGTGATTCGGATGTCTGGTCACGCAACTGGTTGTCGCAGTGCCAGCACAACACCATTGCGCCGGTACCATAACGGTGAATGACGGTTTCGCTGTGATGATAATCGCCGTGTGGCCACTGGCAGGATTTAATATGGCGCAACAGCCAGTCAGACAATGCACCAGCACCACCAGCAGCACGAATCACCCGTGCGTTACTGAAAAACGGCAGCAATGTTTTGTCTTCCACTAGCGGCTGGCGAACGGCAGGAACGACCCCGGACGGCAGATTACGCATGCTTTTCGGTTCCGGCTCCACCAGTACCCGGGTATTGTGGAATACCGGCATGGATTCACGGCCTGGCTTAAGGACCACCAGCCCGAGTTCCGGAACCAGAACAGGTCGAAGTAATACCCGCACATTACCTCCAGATCCGTTGCTGGAATGTGCAGGACGGACGCGGTGGCCGTTCGGAATAAGGGAGCCTGACGAAGATTATCCAGTGACGATAATCGAGACTGAGGGCTTTCTTAATCTCGTATCCGTGTCTGCGGTAGCGCTGAATCAGCCATTCAGCCTGTTCTTCGGTGCAGGGGTCGTGCTGATACCAGTCAGATTTGAATGCATGAGAACGCCGCCCGTGCCTGCTGGCAGGCGCGGCAGAGTTATCCGAATTGTAAAATTTGGTATCGTGCGCCATCTGTTTTCTCTGCTGGCGCAGCAGGTGCCAGTTGTTCAGGCTGACGGATGGATTGTAAACCAGAACGACCAGAAAAAACAAAACCCGCCGAAGCGGGTTAAGTGCGGGTGCGTTGAGGATGCCTGACACATCAGCGGTGGCGAGGGATTTCTCCCCCGCCGGGTCTCTTACTCCTCAGGTTCGTAAGCTGTGAAGACAGCGACCTCCGTCTGGCCGGTTCGGATTCGTACCTCGCAGAGGTCTTTCCTCGTTACCAGTGCCGTCACTATGACGGTTAAACAGATGACGATAAGGGCGATTAACATCGCCTTTTGCTGCTTCATAGCCTGCTTCTCCTTGCCTTTCGGCACGTAAGAGGCTAACCTACATGTGTTCAGCATGGATTGAGCCTCAGATTAATGTTAAGCGTCTTGCAGGACGCGTAGTGTTAACTGGGGCTTTTCTCTATCTGCCTTTTGGTGTTCATGCCTGAGACAGATAGCCTCAAGCACCCGCAGTCATTCTACTTAACTAAGATTTCCCTGCAAACCGTTTTTGTCCGGCACAGTAAATATCCAACTAAACCAATAGCGTTCGCTGTATTTACCGCCAGTATTCAATGCACATGACCGCCATGAACACCCCTAAAAAAAGGGCATTTATATGTCCAAACATTAATATCAAAACATCAATTTTTTCCATATACCTTGCTGTGAAGATGATGGGCATACATGATGCGAACAACCAGAACGCAACAAACAAAAACTGCAATGCGTTTTTCATTATTCCCCCTACAATCAATGTGCAATAACATTTAAACACACCTCAATTTGGCCGGACATATAAATATCTAAACCAGAAAAAATCACTTACATAGCGTTACAAACTCTTTAGTCTAAATACTCATCGTAAAACATTCCCCATACTTATCAGTCCGTTCCGCGCCAGGTAGCTTATTGCCTTATCTGGCAACCTATAATCAGGTTTCCGCTTTTTCAGTTGGCTGGTCGTTTAACCGACATAGTTAACCCATTAATCTGGTTGCCGGATGCTGGTGGATTTTCGCGTTTTAGTTGTTCATAAAAGTGCACAGCTTTAACCAGTTCTTCTGATGTAACCGGGACTGGTGGGGCAGTGAATAAGGCCTGAATTTCATAGTTCGGCCTGTCGTTACAATCCTCTTTTTTCGGTACATATTTCCAGTCACCAACCCACAACTCCCCCTGAGAGTCCATAACACCTTTTTTCACGTAGCGATATCGCCACGCTATCGGCTCTGCTTCCAGCGATGCCCGTGCAATTTTGAATAACTCGCCCTCTACTCGCGCCATCCCTGAATTGGGGTGGCATTTCGTAATCGCTATTTTTAATTTGGCTTCTTCGATTAATTGTTCTTTTGTTAATTCAGTCATTTTCATTACCGCCCTTTCAGGCGGCGGTAATGCTGCCAACTTACTGATTTAGTGTATGATGGTGATTTTAAGGTGCTTGCGTGGCTTCCATTTCCATCAGATGTCCTTCCTGCTCCGCTACTGAAGGCGTGGTGCGTAACGGCAAAAGCACTGCCGGACATCAGCGCTATCTCTGCTCTCATTGCCGTAAAACATGGCAACTACAGTTCACTTACACCGCCTCTCAGCCCGGTACGCACCAGAAA
>NZ_MIIV01000196.1:0-2929 GCF_001743015.1 Shigella sp. FC1567 | reverse complement strand
AGTAGCGGAGCAGGAAGGACATCTGATGGAAATGGAAGCCACGCAAGCACCTTAAAATCACCATCATACACTAAATCAGTAAGTTGGCAACATTACCCGGCCGGCCAACCAGACATCCTTTAACCGGTACATCCGGGCTACGTTGCCGTAATTCCCTCCTGTTTATCCTTCTCATGCTTGGTTTTGTCGCTGGTTATCAGGGTTATTTATATAAACAGCTCAATCCCGGCGTCGGTGTGCGCGAAAATATTGATACCTGGGCCTGGCGACCCGATAAACTCAATAATCAACTGACACCACTGCGTGGTAAACCGCAAATTCAGTTTACGCAAAACTGGCCGCGACTCGATGGTGCTACGGCGGCGTACCCAATTTATGCCTCTGCATTTTATGCTTTGAGCGTTATACCGGAAGATTTTCACACCAGGGAATATCTGGAGAGCTCTCGTACCCCCGATGCGTATAACAGGATTGTTAAAGGTGATGCTGATATTATTTTTGTGGCGCAACCTTCCGGTGGGCAGAAAAAACGCGCTGAGGAATCGGGCATTACTTTGCTGTACACGCCTTTTGCCCGTGAAGCGTTTGTTTTCATCGTCAATGCGGATAATCCGGTTAATTCCCTGACTGAACAACAGGTGCGTGACATCTTCAGTGGTGCAATTACCAACTGGCGTACTGTTGGCGGTAACGATCAGGAGATCCAGACCTAGCAACGCCCGGAAGACTCTGGTAGCCAGACGGTGATGCAATCCCAGGTCATGAAAAATGTCCGCATGATCTCGCCGCAGGAAACAGAAGTGGCAAGTATGATGGAGGGAATGATTAAAGTCGTTGCCGAATACCGTAATACAAACAACGCAATAGGTTACACCTTCCGTTATTACGCAACACAAATGAACGCCGATAAAAATATAAAACTGCTAGCGATTAACGGTATTGCACCGACTGCGAAAACATTCGCAACGGCAAATATCCCTATATCATCGATGCCTTTATGGTAACGCGGGAAAATACGACGTCAGAGACACAAAAATTGTTGGAGTGGTTTTTAACGCCGCAGGGACAGAGTTTGGTGGAAGATGTAGGTTATGTCCCGATGTATAAGACGCTACCTTAAAGCTGGATAATAAAAATGGAATTAGTTAATACATTATTTGCAAGCCTTGCCGGTACTGATCCCTTCACAGGCGTGGATATTACGATTGCCAACTGCAAATCGGCATACTGGGATGAAGGCATTGTTCAGCAACTTATTAACCAGGCCCTGGATGAAGGGGAAAAGTTCGTCGGTGCTGACGGTCTTGAGGGATTGCTTCGATATGATGTCACATTAAATATTGGCTTAACCTCCAGCAAAGTATGGCCGGGATTTTCCCTCGATACCGCCACCATTAGCCGTCTTTGTGCCTGTGGTGCTGATTTTGGATTTGACCCCTATATCAGTGATGTACCAGATGTTCAATGTGACCTGAACACGACAAATGACGTCACCGTACAATTTACGGCGATGCTAAATCCGGATGAGCGGGTGATAATAGCAAAGCGCCCGCTTAAAAAATGTGACTCCTGGATTGAGGATGTCTATATCTTTCAGGTCTTTAAAGATGCCTGGAAATTTCATAACAATAACAGTTTACGCGGATTTCGCGATAAGCAGGCCGAACTGAAACTCTACACGCGTCATTACTCAGTGGAAAATTGCGCAGAGGAAAGCTGTCGAGACTGCAATAGTTGCATTCGCCCCAGCTTTTCCCTTTCGCGTAGCGCCCTTATTCGCCTGAACGCGGCGAATGCTCGTTTTGTCTATCAACCGTTTACACGCGATCAGCGGGCGAGGGGGTAACTATGCAACCCAGCCCCGCCATGCAGGCATTAATTGAGCAGATTTATCACACCTTTCGTCGTTATCGGGTGCCGCAGAAATTTGTGGTTTGTTGTGAATATTGCCTGAGTCAGCAGGAACAAAAGGCATTACGGAGTACATCGTTACGAGCGATCCCGTATTCCTTAATCAATGCCTGGAATAGTAGCCCAGGGCCTGATCCGCAAAATAGCGATGAGGTCCGCTATTTTCTGCCGCGTTTACTGGAATTTGTTGCACAGGGGCATTTTGACAATATTCACGTAGTTTTTTCTCTGCGCCGTATCAACCTTGCCAACAAAGAAAACTGGCGTGCGGATGAACGGGCAATTTTACAGCGATTTGCCTGCCAGTATATGACTGATTGGGTATCCGGCGATGAAGCTGTCGAATTACAGTATATGCTGGAAATGTTTTTCCGTGCCGATATCGCTCTTGCGCCATTGCTGGATGCCATTAATTCAGTTCCCGGCTTTTGGTCGACCGTTTCTCTTGCCTGTTTATTGAACAGATATTGTGAGGATTATATCAGAGATAACCAGGACGATATCGATAACGTCATTACCACCCAAATCAATGCCTGGGCTAGAAATAATCATCCTTTACTGAAAGAAAGAGCGCGGCAAGCGATTGAGAACCCGCTAAAACAGCCCGAACCAATGACAGAATATCAGGTCTGGGAAGATGACTGGATAATTGATGAGTGTTTATGCGCGATGTATGACGCATCATCCGAATCACTAGGAAAATAAAAATGATTAGATTCCGGCTTTATATTCCCCCTGTAATTCTCGGTTTTGTTATCGTGCCATTATTGGTATGGCCGACGGTTATTGTCTTAGCCGTACTTATATTCACGTTAACTTTTCTGGCAGAAATAATATTCTCCTTTCCGCTCCTGGTTGTGTGTATTTCTCTTCAGGAATTACAACTTGAGTTAATGGTTGAATATGCACTTTTTTTCAGTGTAGGTAATGCTGCCAACTTACTGATTTAGTGTATGATGGTGATTTTAAGGTGCTTGCGTGGCTTCCATTTCCATCAGATGTCCTTCCTGCTCCGCTA
>NZ_MIIV01000195.1:0-3091 GCF_001743015.1 Shigella sp. FC1567 | reverse complement strand
AGTGGAGTGGCTGACGGATAATGGTTCATGCTACCGGGCTAATGAAACACGCCAGTTCGCCCGGATGTTGGGACTTGAACCGAAGAACACGGCGGTGCGGAGTCCGGAGAGTAACGGAATAGCAGAGAGCTTCGTGAAAACGATAAAGCGTGACTACATCAGTATCATGCCCAAACCAGACGGGTTAACGGCAGCAAAGAACCTTGCAGAGGCGTTCGAGCATTATAACGAATGGCATCCGCATAGTGCGCTGGGTTATCGCTCGCCACGGGAATATCTGCGGCAGCGGGCTTGTAATGGGTTAAGTGATAACAGATGTCTGGAAATATAGGGGCAAATCCACTGCTGTACTCATCGGTTTGATTGCGCTTTTAGCCTGGCCCCTGAGTGAAGCAACCGGACGCATGTTTGGGTTAGGAATCACTTCCCCAACGGCCAATATTCTGCAATTTCTGGTCGCGGGTGACGTGAAATACATTAACTGGGGCGTTTTCCTGGTGTTAGGGATCTTCGTGGGGTCATTTATTGCAGCCAAAGCGAGCCGTGAGTTCCGCGTTCGCGCAGCTGATGCACAAACAACATTACGTAGCGGGTTAGGTGGTGTACTGATGGGCTTCGGTGCCAGTATTGCAGGTGGTTGCTCTATCGGTAATGGACTGGTTATGACTGCAATGATGACCTGGCAGGGCTGGATTGGCCTTGTATTTATGATTCTCGGAGTCTGGACTGCATCCTGGCTTGTGTATGTTCGACCGCAGCGTAAGGCGCGACTGGCGACTGCTGCGGCAAATTAAGTAAGGTGTAAAGATGGCGATTAAAAAGCTGGATGTGGTGACGCAGGTCTGTCCGTTTCCACTCATAGAAGCAAAAGCAGCACTGGCAGAAATGGCCAGCGGCGATGAGTTGGTAATTGAGTTTGATTGCACCCAGGCAACTGAAGCAATCCCACAGTGGGCGGCAGAAGAAGGACATGCCATCACCGATTATCAGCAGATTGGCGATGCAGCGTGGAGCATCACCGTTCAAAAAGCCTGACTCAACATTGTCCTCCGCCGTACCAGCGGCGGAGGCTTCAAATTAGACGATCTCTTCCGCGTACTGCCAAAGTGCTTTTAACAGCGCCACTTTTTCTTTGTCATCGGCATATTGTTGTACCAGCATCTGCAATTCATCAGCATAACCCTGCAAAAACTCTGGCGTGAATACCTGGCGGCGGTGCTCCAGCCAGCGTTGCTGCTCGGCATAATCCAGCGTCCCCGGGAAGTTGCGTGCCCGATAATTGAACAACAGCTTTTCAATCCGTTTATCAACAAAAGTGATATCCAGTGCCGGTAAATTACGTGGCTCGGTTTCCAGCACAATTTTCATTGCTGCACGATCTGCGTCACTGAAAAAGCCGTTATAAAGCTGTGCATCCACGTTATCTGTAGGCGTAAACGGTTCGGCTTCCGCGAATATCGCCACCACTTTTTCACGCACTTGCGGATTTTCACGCAGAATTTTCAGGTTATCGAGGCAATGCTGACGATTAATTCCCAGTCGGTCGGCATCTTCCGGGCGTAGCGTATTCGCCTGGGCCAGCACCGGACATTTATTGATGTGCACCAGCTTAACCGGAACGGCGGCGTTATCGCCAAGATCGGTTTTTGCGGTATATAAACGCTCGCGCAATGTGTCGCTATCCAGTTCCAGTAATGGCGAAATGTCTCCTGCCAAATCCACCATAATTACAGCATTGCGATTTTCAGGATGCCACGCCAGCGGTGCCACCCAGCTGGTATTGCCGCGCCATGCCCCAAACATTCCGGAAACGTGAACCAGGGGGGGCATCTGCGGAACATCAATCAACGCCATCAGTTTGTGTTTATTACGATGGGTAAAGAGATAATCAAACAGGCGTGGCTGACGCGTTTTTACCAGTTTCGCCATCGCAATAGTGGCGTACACATCAGCCATCGCATCGTGGGCGTTGCTATGTTCAATACCATTCGCTTTGGTTAAATGCTCAAGGCGAAAGCTCGGTAGACCGTCATCATTTTCAGGCCAGTTTATTCCTTCCGGGCGCAGGGCATAACAGGCACGCATAACATCCAACAAATCCCAGCGCGAGTTATCATGCTGCCAGCTCCAGGCGTAAGGATCGTAGAAATTACGATAAAAAACGTTGCGTGTGACTTCGTCGTCGAAACGCACATTGTTGTAGCCCAGAATACAGGTCTTCGGTACGGTAAAAAGCGAGTGAATACGGGCGGCAAACGCGGCTTCGTTTTCTCCTTTCGCCCGTGCTTCCTGCGGGGTAATACCGGTAATTAATACTGCTCCAGGCTGGGGTAAATAGTCATCCGCGGGCTTGCAGTAAAAGACTTCGGGTTCGCCGATGACATTGAATTCGCTATCGGTGCGAATGGCTGCGAACTGTGCAGGGCGATCTAACGCGGGGTGCGTGCCAAAGGTTTCGTAATCGTGAAAGAGGAAGGTAGGTTGTTTATCTGTGTCTGTCATTGTCTAGCATTGTCCACTGTAGTTAATTAACTGTCTGTTATAACTCGAAAAACAACCATTTTTTCACCTGAGTATGTCTACGAACGTCAAATATAGTTGTTTACTGTGCGCTGTTGTCCATGTGATATTGTGTACCAGATGTGTACCAAACCATTATTTCTGAGCGTACCAAATATTATTTATGGCTATAAGCGACACAAAACTGCGTAGTATTTATGGTAAACCATATTCGGGCCCACAAGAAGTGGCTGATGCCGATGTGAAGTGGCACACTGAATTTGGCCACCTGAACAGAGGTGATATGCTCACCTCAGAACAACACAGGTGCTCCAATGAAAAAAAGAAATTTTAGCGCAGAGTTTAAACGCGAATCCGCTCAACTGGTTGTTGACCAGAAATACACGGTGGCAGATGCCGCCAAAGCTATGGATGTTGGCCTTTCCACAATGACAAGATGGGTCAAACAACTGCGTGATGAGCGTCAGGGCAAAACACCAAAAGCCTCTCCGATAACACCAGAACAAATCGAAATACGTAAGCTGAGGAAAAAGCTACAACGCATTGAAATGGAGAATGAAATATTAAAAAA
>NZ_MIIV01000194.1:0-3142 GCF_001743015.1 Shigella sp. FC1567 | reverse complement strand
GGGGAATATCTCCCCGGCAGCCTTCAGGATAAAATATTATCAGATGACTGCTTAGAAAAAGAACAAATGGTGGTGTCCGCTATTGCCAGTACACCTCAGGCCATGTGCGCGGTAACTGACCGGGCTGAACTTCCGGGAGGCCTTTGCCCTCAGCCCCTGACGGCGCAGGCTTGCCGCCACGGTTTTTACGTTAAAGTGGTAACCCTGAGCACGCAGTTCATCCGTCAGGCGTGGTGCACCGTAACGCTGTTTTGACCGGGTAAAGGCCGCCGCGAGGACAACGCTGTCGCAGTGCTGACGGAACTGCTGACGAGGGCTTATCCCTGTCCGCCGCTGACACCACGTATACCAGCCGCTGCGGGCCACCCGGAGCGCGCGGCACATTGCCTTGATGCTGAACTCAGCCTGATGTTTTTCAATAAAGACATACTTCATTTCAGGCGCTTCGCAAAGTATGTCGCGGCCTTTTGGAGGATAGCCAGTTCCTCTGCCTGCACCGCCAGTTGCCGCTTCAGGCGGGCATTTTCAGCGGCCAGTTCACTTTCACGCTCAGACGAGGTCATCTGTTGCTGCAGTTTGCTGCGCCACGCATAGAGCTGAGATTCATACAGGCTGAGTTCACGGGCTGCGGCAGCAACACCGATGCGTTCAGCAAGCTTCAGGGCTTCACTGCAAAATTCAGGCGAATGCTGTTTACGTGTTTTTTTGCTGGTTGATACTGTTTTTGTCATGTGAGTCACCTCTGACTGAGAGTTTACTCACTTAGCCGCGTGTCCACTATTGCTGGATAAGATCACATCTCATCGCTTACAGCCACTACAGGACGTTTCCGTATCCTGTGAATTATCATCCCACGTGGACTGCATATATTTTTAATACACACAACCCCTCTTCCAGCCACATGCAGTGTCGAGGTGGTCCCGCAGATTCCGTATACCCGACACCCTGCACGGGTTCCGAGTATCTGTACTCCCGGTGGTTTATCAGAGTAATAGTAGTCACTGTTACATTCGACCCAGCTCTTTCCCCCGGGGGGATGCGGGACCACTCGGAAATACACCCCATATGGTCCGTGCACATTAATCTCCGCATAGCAATGTTCTGTTGAATTACGTGGCATAGCCAGTAAAGTCTCTTTTGCAGCAGCGGGTACCGCATACCACATACACATTAGTGCAACTATCAGCGCAGTATTCATTTTTATTGTCACTTTCCGTTACTGGTGCTGTCCGTCACAGCACCTCATGTCCTGCGGACAGGGCAAGCTGACCGGCCATAACAACTTTCAGTTCCATCAGGGAAGTGGAAGCTAGACGCCGGACAATCAAATCCCGCCGGCGGTACACCTTCTTCGCAGCAGAGTTGTTCAGTCAACATGAAAGTGACAGACAGTGTCACCACGATGCAGCATCAGTATGACGGTGAATCGCCGGTCGTAGTTTTTGTTCTTTGTTTTATAGGGAGCTTTCTGCATCAGGCATCGTTCATCACGGGGTATTGGTGCAATGCTCGGCATCACTCAGTCCTGCTGGTGATTTGTGATGTTTGGCAATTTATCTGATTACATAATCTGGACTGAGTCCCCCCTGAGTGTTTTACTGTTCCGAGCACTTATTTAGTAACTTTCTTGCATAGTTGTTTCTGGCTTTAATTGTGCTGCCCTAAGGTTTGTTTCTCAGTATGACAGCTCAATACATATACTTCGAACGCATTATATATTCGTTTAATTCACTTTGTGGGAGAGGATTATTACTTTCTGACATAAACATCATTGATTTCATAAAATCCCGACTGTTCTGTATTAAATATTAAGAATCTGTTACTGTCATCTTTAAATGAACTAGACAAAACGAGCCGTGAATCATAACGAGCAAGAACATAATACCAACTATTATTATAACAAAGCATCTGATATTCTTTTTTTAATTGAGGTTTATACCAGCCAACAAGAAAGGAAAAAAGCCAAAAATAAACCAAAAAACCAGCCATAATTAACTTAATGCGGTGTTCTCTAACAAAAGGGATATCTGAAAAACATGATACAGAAAAGATCCGTCCATATATGCGAATTATTATTGAAATAACCAATGAACTAATAATGCATGAAAGTGATAATGGAAGTATGAAATATTGTTTGAGAATTAAAAGTTCGAATATTACAGGGAAAAACAGTAGGGTAATAGCAAAAAATAGTCTAAAAAAACTCAAGTCTTGTATTTTACTTCTTTTCTTTATAAGAAGAAAAAATAAAATACCAATCCCCCAACCGGTAAAAAGTATACCCATTACTATGATAGCATAGAGTAAACTTCTGGCAACATCATCCAAACCTGCACCAACAACCCACCATGGAAATCCATAGTAAAAAGAGGTTCCCCAGCCATAAGAATAAGCACTGACCCACCCTACACATCCCATATAGGCGATGAATAATGAAGAATTTCTAAGCAATGAATTGTCATTCATAAGAAACCAACTGATAATGTAAAAAATATTCGAGATAAAAAGTTGATCTTTTAATTTTCATGCTAGGAAATTAACAATAATATCATTGTTAATGCATATTTATCATATCAAAATACTCTGCAGAATGCTACTATCAAAACCAGACAAGTGAACAAAACTTGGTCAACATTTAGTAACGCTAGTTGGTAATGTCTTCAATCGATAGAAGTTTCTGGTAATCTACTGGTATTCAAACAGTTAGGGCTCATACAGCTTGCTGGACCTTCCCCATAACCGCCCGAACGTGAAGGTCTGATGTGTTGCAAGAGAGCCGGATGCGGGAAATCTGCAAGTCCGGTTCGATGAGAGGGACGTTGTTTTTACTTGTTGTTGATGAAGACTTTCATTATTGAACAGAATGACAATATTGTCTAAACAAAACATTAAATCTCATAATTCTTTGTAGAAAACGCTTTTCTTGAAATTAAAAATAAGTAGAATCAGCAGTCTCATTATAATTACAGACAATGTCATGCTCTCGCCCGTTCCGGTAATAAACGGAGCGGGCTATTTTTTTGGAATATTTATGGCCCACAATCCGGTAATGCTGCCAACTTACTGATTTAGTGTATGATGGTGATTTTAAGGTGCTTGCGTGGCTTCCATTTCCATCAGATGTCCTTCCTGCTCCGCTACT
>NZ_MIIV01000193.1:0-3227 GCF_001743015.1 Shigella sp. FC1567 | reverse complement strand
GCTCCAGGTTGTGTGACATGGGAACTCATTCTGGATGGTTACTCTGAAAGCTCATATTCTGCCACACCCCGATTTGCAGCCGCCAGGCTGCCGTGGTTCACAGATAAAACACTCTCCAGGAAACCCGGGGCGGTTCACTGCGTGTCTGGGTTCGCCAGCATGAGCGGGATACCGGGGGCGGTTCACACGAACATACCACAGACAGTTGATTTTGGTACGCCCAGGCGACGTCCGGCCACAACCCGTGGTAAATGTTCTTCGAAATGAAGGCGTAAAGCTTCAGTGATCCAGGTCCGGTATTCCATACGATAGTGTCCACTTCAAAATGATGGACATTATTTTTGTGGAACCGGAGGTAACAGACCAGACGGTTTAAATGAGCCGGTTACCTCAAATTCAGTGTATCACCACGAGATAATATTCAGCTTTTTATATTCTTCATAATTTCTAGAAAATCACTTCCATTTTTTTTGTCCAAGTGTTCTGCTATTTCTTCAGGTGTAATATTTTCATTTTTTATTATTCCCATATAAGTTTTTATTGCCTCAAAATTCCTATTTTGAAAAGCTATAATTAATCCAGATACCCCATTTGGGCCTTCTGCCGCCAGTAATTTTGATGCCTGATGTGGAGTAAGGTCTGCAGTGTGAAGTATTTTCCCATAAGCAATAATTGTTTCTACACATCCATTATGCAAGGCTACAAACAATCCAGATAAACCATTAGAATCTTTCGCTTCTAACAGCTCTGCTTTTTTATCCAAGTTAAGTTTTGCCTCATTCAAGATATCACCATAAGCTAAGATTGCATCAGCCTGTCCATTATTCAATGCTAACAGAAGTCCGGGAACATTGTCATATCTCCTTGAGGCCAGCAAATTTACAATATCCTCTGAGTTGAGGAGAGGGGGGCTAAGAATGAGCTCACCGTATGCGCGTATAGCATCTGCATGTCCATTTTGAAGAGCAAACATTAGTCCGGGTATCTGTCTGTGTACTTCATCATAATAATAAGCGGTCAGCAAATTTTTCAGCTTATTGTATTCGATATTTATTGCTCTCTTCTTGAGAAGCCTTCCGTATGTTTTGATAGTTTCTGCATGCCCATTTTGAAGTGCTTGGGATAAACCCGATATTCGTCCTCCCATTCCTTCCGCAGTTAGTAGTTCTACCGTTTTATCAAGGTTAAGTCCAGAAGTTTCCAGGAGTTCTCCGTATGCTAAGATTGTATCTGAATGCCCATTTTGTAAAGCTAAAAGCAATCCTGACAAACCATCGTCATTTTTGGCTGCCAAAAGTAATTCTAACGTATTGTCTGAAAGGTCAGATAGTTGTACGACTCTTGTTACTTTTTGGATTAGCTCAGTCAATCCCATACGCATCGCGTGATAAATAACTTTGGGGTGAAGTAAATTATTAGGCCATCTGATTATGGAGGACATGCTTGTTGGAGTATGTCTGTCCACAAATATAGACATACCGTCGGATATAAGACCATAACATTTCTGATGTTTTTCATCAAGAAAATTATCTACAGTCAGTTTTTTTATTTTAGCTAAGTTAAATTTGTTAAACTCTGCTCGTAAATGAGTTGCTGTATGGTTGGGATCATAAAGCTGAATGACAAAATCCCCCCCATTTTTAGTTTCTTTAATCTTCAAGCCTAATGCCATATTGTGATTTGATGTACTTATTTCTAGTGCTCTGCTTTTTTCGGAATGAAAAATCATTTCATTGAAAATATAAAAAATAATATCTCCCCATGAACCGTTTTCAACAAAATAAATAATAGCAGGCACATTAATAGCCTTTTCTTCTTCACTCACTGAAACATAATTTTTAATTTCATCCGGAAAAGCAAAGTGATGATAATCCACGTGACCACTACTTTTGTTAAACTGTGCTATCCAGTAGGAAGCTAAGTGTCGACAGACAATAAGTTTTCCAGAGTGATCGGTAACTTGGCAATTTAGATTTAATAAAAAACTCCTCTTGTCAGAAAAATATGGCAATTGTTTTGAGTGCAATAGAGACTGGATTGTCTCAACAGAGACGTTGTCTTTATTTATCATATTTTGCAAACATATTTTCCTTGATGGGATTAAATTTACTGATGGCATATGTATATATTCCTTTCATTGATGGGTTGTGACGCAGACTTAGTGTTGTTGTACTCTTTGCCCTTTGGATGATTGATGGCAAAGATTGATGTGGTTTGTCCCCGTTACTCTGAAACTCAGGGGGTATCCGGAACGGCCATTCCAGTTCAGGGGGGCTGCTCTATCGCTGTAAGCAGTGCCTGAAGACCTTCCAGCTCGACTACCGCTACAACGGGGCGAAACCCATCAAACTTTCCAACTATTATCACATTGAGCCATACTGACAATAAACAATATATCGATATTTTGTGCAAATACTGCCTTTTGCTAAACGATATTCAATTTTGATTAAATATATTTATTGTCAGATGTTGCACCATATTTCAATAATAGTTTTATCATTTCTGCATTCTCATATTTTATTGCGTTATCCAACATACAATCCCCACTATTAGTTTTTTTGAACTTTGTGTTTACATCAACCAATCCCTTATTGATAAAATACTCAAGTACTTTACAGCTTGAATTATGAGCGCTAAGTAGATACTCAATATCATACAACTCATGCTTTATGGAAATAACATCTTGTCTAGTTATCTCAAAATTAGATAATATATATAAGGCGACATCCTCTTTTTGATTAGTAATCGAAAGAAAAAGAGTCTGGAGAGCAATTTTTTTGTTAGTGACCTGCTTGTTAATTTCTTCGTAATTAGATGCTGTAACAGCCTCCTCTAAGGATATTTCTCTAATCTTAACTTTTTTGAAGTTTTCTGTACTTACCATCCTAGGTATATGGTACTCTGGCTGAAAAACAAAGTTTATGATTCTATCCAGATCCACAGGGGCAAGATTTTTTCCATAGCAAAACTCCTTGAAGCTTTGGTCTTCACTTTTTCTAATAAAGTCAATCAGGTATAATCCGAGCCCTAACTTCATATCTTTAGTATTGAATATTGGTACATCTATAATTCCTTTACTTCCATGTACGTATCGACTAACTTCTTTATTAACCTCTGAAAATTTATCTAAAAATGATTGGTGCTCATGGTAAAAAACAGGTGGAATAGCATTATCAAAGTGATCGGTTAATGTCATATATCCATATGGAGAGTCATGATCAATGATA
>NZ_MIIV01000192.1:0-3245 GCF_001743015.1 Shigella sp. FC1567 | reverse complement strand
TTTGCTCTTTAAAAATCTGGATCAAGCTGAAAATTGAAACACTGAACAACGAAAGTTGTTCGTGAGTCTCTCAAATTTTCGCAACACGATGATGAATCGTAAGAAACATCTTCGGGTTGTGAGGTTAAGCGACTAAGCGTACACGGTGGATGCCCTGGCAGTCAGAGGCGATGAAGGACGTGCTAATCTGCGATAAGCGTCGGTAAGGTGATATGAACCATTATAACCGGCGATTTCCGAATGGGGAAACCCAGTGTGATTCGTCACACTATCATTAACTGAATCCATAGGTTAATGAGGCGAACCGGGGGAACTGAAACATCTAAGTACCCCGAGGAAAAGAAATCAACCGAGATTCCCCCAGTAGCGGCGAGCGAACGGGGAGCAGCCCAGAGCCTGAATCAGTGTGTGTGTTAGTGGAAGCGTCTGGAAAGGCGTGCGATACAGGGTGACAGCCCCGTACACAAAAATGCACATATTGTGAGCTCGATGAGTAGGGCGGGACACGTGGTATCCTGTCTGAATATGGGGGGACCATCCTCCAAGGCTAAATACTCCTGACTGACCGATAGTGAACCAGTACCGTGAGGGAAAGGCGAAAAGAACCCCGGCGAGGGGAGTGAAAAAGAACCTGAAACCGTGTACGTACAAGCAGTGGGAGCACGCTTAGGCGTGTGACTGCGTACCTTTTGTATAATGGGTCAGCGACTTATATTCTGTAGCAAGGTTAACCGAATAGGGGAGCCGAAGGGAAACCGAGTCTTAACTGGGCGTTAAGTTGCAGGGTATAGACCCGAAACCCGGTGATCTAGCCATGGGCAGGTTGAAGGTTGGGTAACACTAACTGGAGGACCGAACCGACTAATGTTGAAAAATTAGCGGATGACTTGTGGCTGGGGGTGAAAGGCCAATCAAACCGGGAGATAGCTGGTTCTCCCCGAAAGCTATTTAGGTAGCGCCTCGTGAATTCATCTCCGGGGGTAGAGCACTGTTTCGGCAAGGGGGTCATCCCGACTTACCAACCCGATGCAAACTGCGAATACCGGAGAATGTTATCACGGGAGACACACGGCGGGTGCTAACGTCCGTCGTGAAGAGGGAAACAACCCAGACCGCCAGCTAAGGTCCCAAAGTCATGGTTAAGTGGGAAACGATGTGGGAAGGCCCAGACAGCCAGGATGTTGGCTTAGAAGCAGCCATCATTTAAAGAAAGCGTAATAGCTCACTGGTCGAGTCGGCCTGCGCGGAAGATGTAACGGGGCTAAACCATGCACCGAAGCTGCGGCAGCGACGCTGATGCGTTGTTGGGTAGGGGAGCGTTCTGTAAGCCTGTGAAGGTGTGCTGTGAGGTATGCTGGAGGTATCAGAAGTGCGAATGCTGACATAAGTAACGATAAAGCGGGTGAAAAGCCCGCTCGCCGGAAGACCAAGGGTTCCTGTCCAACGTTAATCGGGGCAGGGTGAGTCGACCCCTAAGGCGAGGCCGAAAGGCGTAGTCGATGGGAAACAGGTTAATATTCCTGTACTTGGTGTTACTGCGAAGGGGGGACGGAGAAGGCTATGTTGGCCGGGCGACGGTTGTCCCGGTTTAAGCGTGTAGGCTGGTTTTCCAGGCAAATCCGGAAAACTAAGGCTGAGGCGTGATGACGAGGCACTACGGTGCTGAAGCAACAAATGCCCTGCTTCCAGGAAAAGCCTCTAAGCATCAGGTAACATCAAATCGTACCCCAAACCGACACAGGTGGTCAGGTAGAGAATACCAAGGCGCTTGAGAGAACTCGGGTGAAGGAACTAGGCAAAATGGTGCCGTAACTTCGGGAGAAGGCACGCTGATATGTAGGTGAAGTCCCTCGCGGATGGAGCTGAAATCAGTCGAAGATACCAGCTGGCTGCAACTGTTTATTAAAAACACAGCACTGTGCAAACACGAAAGTGGACGTATACGGTGTGACGCCTGCCCGGTGCCGGAAGGTTAATTGATGGGGTCAGCGCAAGCGAAGCTCTTGATCGAAGCCCCGGTAAACGGCGGCCGTAACTATAACGGTCCTAAGGTAGCGAAATTCCTTGTCGGGTAAGTTCCGACCTGCACGAATGGCGTAATGATGGCCAGGCTGTCTCCACCCGAGACTCAGTGAAATTGAACTCGCTGTGAAGATGCAGTGTACCCGCGGCAAGACGGAAAGACCCCGTGAACCTTTACTATAGCTTGACACTGAACATTGAGCCTTGATGTGTAGGATAGGTGGGAGGCTTTGAAGTGTGGACGCCAGTCTGCATGGAGCCGACCTTGAAATACCACCCTTTAATGTTTGATGTTCTAACGTTGACCCGTAATCCGGGTTGCGGACAGTGTCTGGTGGGTAGTTTGACTGGGGCGGTCTCCTCCTAAAGAGTAACGGAGGAGCACGAAGGTTGGCTAATCCTGGTCGGACATCAGGAGGTTAGTGCAATGGCATAAGCCAGCTTGACTGCGAGCGTGACGGCGCGAGCAGGTGCGAAAGCAGGTCATAGTGATCCGGTGGTTCTGAATGGAAGGGCCATCGCTCAACGGATAAAAGGTACTCCGGGGATAACAGGCTGATACCGCCCAAGAGTTCATATCGACGGCGGTGTTTGGCACCTCGATGTCGGCTCATCACATCCTGGGGCTGAAGTAGGTCCCAAGGGTATGGCTGTTCGCCATTTAAAGTGGTACGCGAGCTGGGTTTAGAACGTCGTGAGACAGTTCGGTCCCTATCTGCCGTGGGCGCTGGAGAACTGAGGGGGGCTGCTCCTAGTACGAGAGGACCGGAGTGGACGCATCACTGGTGTTCGGGTTGTCATGCCAATGGCACTGCCCGGTAGCTAAATGCGGAAGAGATAAGTGCTGAAAGCATCTAAGCACGAAACTTGCCCCGAGATGAGTTCTCCCTGACTCCTTGAGAGTCCTGAAGGAACGTTGAAGACGACGACGTTGATAGGCCGGGTGTGTAAGCGCAGCGATGCGTTGAGCTAACCGGTACTAATGAACCGTGAGGCTTAACCTTACAACGCCGAAGGTGTTTTGGCGGATGAGAGAAAGATTTTCAGCCTGATACAGATTAAATCAGAACGCAGAAGCGGTCTGATAAAACAGAATTTGCCTGGCGGCCGTAGCGCGGTGGTCCCACCTGACCCCATGCCGAACTCAGAAGTGAAACGCCGTAGCGCCGATGGTAGTGTGGGGTCTCCCCATGCGAGAGTAGGGAACTGCCAGGCATCAAATT
>NZ_MIIV01000191.1:0-3311 GCF_001743015.1 Shigella sp. FC1567 | reverse complement strand
AGTGGAGTGGCTGACGGATAATGGTTCATGCTACCGGGCTAATGAAACACGCCAGTTCGCCCGGATGTTGGGACTTGAACCGAAGAACACGGCGGTGCGGAGTCCGGAGAGTAACGGAATAGCAGAGAGCTTCGTGAAAACGATAAAGCGTGACTACATCAGTATCATGCCCAAACCAGACGGGTTAACGGCAGCAAAGAACCTTGCAGAGGCGTTCGAGCATTATAACGAATGGCATCCGCATAGTGCGCTGGGTTATCGCTCGCCACGGGAATATCTGCGGCAGCGGGCTTGTAATGGGTTAAGTGATAACAGATGTCTGGAAATATAGGGGCAAATCCAGCTGAGATCAGTCTTAAAAAGTAAAAAAATATATTTGCTTGAACGATTCACCGTTTTTTTCATCCGGTTAAATATGCAAAGATAAATGCGCAGAAATGTGTTTCTCAAACCGTTCATTTATCACAAAAGGATTGTTCGATGTCCAACAATGGCTCGTCACCGCTGGTGCTTTGGTACAACCAACTCGGCATGAATGATGTAGACAGGGTTGGGGGCAAAAATGCCTCCCTGGGTGAAATGATTACTAACCTTTCCGGAATGGGCGTTTCCGTTCCGAATGGTTTCGCCACAACCGCCGACGCGTTTAACCAGTTTCTGGACCAAAGCGGCGTAAACCAGCGCATTTATGAACTGCTGGATAAAACGGATATTGACGATGTTACTCAGCTTGCGAAAGCGGGCGCGCAAATCCGCCAGTGGATTATCGACACTCCCTTCCAGCCTGAGCTGGAAAACGCCATCCGCGAAGCCTATGCTCAGCTTTCCGCCGATGACGAAAACGCCTCTTTTGCGGTGCGCTCCTCCGCCACCGCAGAAGATATGCCGGACGCTTCCTTTGCCGGTCAGCAGGAAACCTTCCTCAACGTTCAGGGGTTTGACGCCGTTCTCGTGGCAGTGAAACATGTATTTGCTTCTCTGTTTAACGGTCGCGCCATCTCTTATCGTGTGCACCAGGGTTACGATCACCGTGGCGTGGCGCTCTCCGCCGGTGTTCAGCGGATGGTGCGCTCCGACCTCGCATCTTCTGGCGTGATGTTCTCCATTGATACCGAATCCGGCTTTGACCAGGTGGTGTTTATCACTTCCGCATGGGGCCTTGGTGAGATGGTCGTGCAGGGGGCGGTTAACCCGGATGAGTTTTACGTGCATAAACCGACACTGGCGGCGAATCGCCCGGCTATCGTGCGCCGCACCATGGGGTCGAAAAAAATCCGCATGGTTTACGCGCCGACCCAGGAGCACGGCAAGCAGGTTAAAATCGAAGACGTACCGCAGGAACAGCGTGACATCTTCTCGCTGACCAACGAAGAAGTGCAGGAACTGGCAAAACAGGCCGTACAAATTGAGAAACACTACGGTCGCCCGATGGATATTGAGTGGGCGAAAGATGGCCACACCGGCAAACTGTTCATTGTGCAGGCGCGTCCGGAAACCGTGCGCTCACGCGGTCAGGTCATGGAGCGTTATACGCTGCATTCACAGGGTAAGATTATCGCCGAAGGCCGTGCTATCGGTCATCGCATCGGTGCGGGTCCGGTGAAAGTCATCCATGACATCAGCGAAATGAACCGCATCGAACCTGGTGACGTGCTGGTCACTGACATGACCGACCCGGACTGGGAACCGATCATGAAGAAAGCATCTGCCATAGTCACCAACCGTGGCGGTCGTACCTGTCACGCGGCGATCATCGCTCGTGAACTGGGTATTCCGGCGGTCGTGGGCTGTGGTGATGCAACAGAACGGATGAAAGACGGTGAGAACGTCACTGTTTCTTGTGCCGAAGGTGATACCGGTTACGTCTATGCGGAGTTGCTGGAATTTAGCGTGAAAAGCTCCAGCGTAGAAACCATGCCGGATCTGCCGTTGAAAGTGATGATGAACGTCGGTAACCCGGATCGAGCTTTCGACTTCGCCTGTCTGCCGAACGAAGGCGTGGGACTTGCGCGTCTGGAATTTATCATCAACCGTATGATTGGCGTCCACCCACGCGCACTGCTTGAGTTTGACGATCAGGAACCGCAGTTGCAAAACGAAATCCGCGAGATGATGAAAGGTTTTGATTCTCCGCGTGAATTTTACGTTGGTCGTCTGACTGAAGGGATCGCGACGCTGGGTGCCGCGTTTTATCCGAAGCGCGTCATTGTCCGTCTCTCTGATTTTAAATCGAACGAATATGCCAACCTGGTCGGTGGTGAGCGTTACGAGCCAGATGAAGAGAACCCGATGCTCGGCTTCCGTGGCGCGGGCCGCTATGTTTCCGACAGCTTCCGCGACTGCTTCGCGCTGGAGTGTGAAGCAGTGAAACGTGTGCGCAACGACATGGGGCTGACCAACGTTGAGATCATGATCCCGTTCGTGCGTACCGTAGACCAGGCGAAAGCGGTGGTTGAAGAACTGGCGCGTCAGGGGCTGAAGCGTGGTGAGAACGGGCTGAAAATCATCATGATGTGTGAAATCCCGTCCAACGCCTTGCTGGCCGAGCAGTTCCTCGAATATTTCGACGGCTTCTCAATTGGCTCAAACGACATGACGCAGTTGGCGCTCGGTCTGGATCGTGACTCCGGCGTGGTGTCTGAACTGTTCGATGAGCGCAACGATGCGGTGAAAGCATTGCTGTCGATGGCTATCCGTGCCGCGAAGAAACAGGGCAAATATGTCGGGATTTGCGGTCAGGGTCCGTCCGACCACGAAGATTTTGCCGCATGGTTGATGGAAGAGGGGATCGATAGCCTGTCTCTGAATCCGGACACCGTGGTGCAAACCTGGTTAAGCCTGGCTGAACTGAAGAAATAAAATAAATACCCGGCGGCGTTTTGTCGCCGGGTTTATGTGATCCCCGAAGATGAAACTTATTCAATCTCTTCACAGACATCCTGCGTTAATCGCCGCATAATATCTTTTCTTAACAAAAACTTTTGTATTTTACCTGAGGCAGTGCGCGGTAGTTTTTCGATTACCACGATATGTTCAGGATATTTATATTTTGCGACCCGTTTATGGCTAAAAAAAGCCACCACCTCTTCCAGGTAATGCTGCCAACTTACTGATTTAGTGTATGATGGTGATTTTAAGGTGCTTGCGTGGCTTCCATTTCCATCAGATGTCCTTCCTGCTCCGCTACTGAAGGCGTGGTGCGTAACGGCAAAAGCACTGCCGGACATCAGCGCTATCTCTGCTCTCATTGCCGTAAAACATGGCAACTACAGTTCACTTACACCGCCTCTCAGCCCGGTACGCACCAGAAA
>NZ_MIIV01000190.1:0-3347 GCF_001743015.1 Shigella sp. FC1567 | reverse complement strand
CGTTACACTCAGCGCATTGAGCGACATAATCTGAATCTGAGACAACATCTGGCAAGGCTGGGACGGAAGTCACTGTCGTTCTCAAAATCGGTGGAGCTGCATGACAAGGTCATCGGGCATTATCTGAACATAAAACACTATCAGTAAGTTGGAGTCATTACCAAGTGCTAGAATATTTTATCAATAATGGATTGGTTGATGTAAACAAAAAATTTCAAAAAGCAAATAGTGGGGACACTATGCTTGACAATGCAATGAAAAGCAAAGATTCAAAAATGATTGATTTTTTATTAAAAAATGGAGCGGTATCAGGCAAACGATTTGAGAGGTGACCTAAAATATATTTAGGTTGTGCCCTGAATCTGAAGTTGTCATTTCTGTTATATTGATCGACATAGGGGATGGTGCAGACCGTTCCCCTGCAACACCACATTGCATGTGGTGAACGGAACCGCCCCGAGTTTCCTAGAGAATGTTTTATCTGTGAACTCAGGTTGCCAGATCATCGTTTCCGATGGCAGCATAATAAGCTTTTTCTGCTTCTGCCGGAGGGATATGTCCCAGCCTTTCCAGTAATCCCTTAAATTCAGGGGTAAAACGTGGTGTGCCCATAGACTCCTCCTATGCTCATATAGGGTAGATTTGTCTATGGGCCCTCCATAGCCTGATACAGGCTGTCCAGCTTTATGGGGTCAGTTCATTGGTAGGAGTATTTAATTCTTCAAACTCTTTTTTGGCTTCGCTAAGGCTTTTGGTAAATTCAGGTGTATTATGAAGTACTGCAACAACCGATGCTCCCATTAAACGCCCAGCCTCTACATCGCTTTGCCAATGCGCACCGCAGATGACCCGACTTTCTCCAAACTCATATCCACGTCGAAGTATTTCCGCTTTACGTTGAGGATTAATCTCCGCAAGTATCAGTGCTACTGCCCAACCAAAGGATGCATGACCAGAGGGATAAGAGCCAGTGATAGCCATGTTCTCATCTTTATCAGGTGTACAGGTTGCGTCTTTATAAATAACGAATGGACGAACTCTTTTATAATATTCTTTGGCGTTACGCACGGCGTAATCATGGCTATCCTGTAGTACTTGTGTTAACAACTGATATAAGATTGGGGTATTTTCCCTTGAAATATCCATGCCATAAGCATCTGAAAATGCAAGACCAAAATTCTCGTAGTATGCATCTTCGCTAGCGAGACGTACACGATTAGCATCCCGGAGCGAGCGGCCGAATTCATAATGAGCTTTGTCAGCCTGAAATACTACTGAATCCTCTGCCGGAGGCGGCGGAAGTATTGACAAACTGTCTGGTGAAGTTTGTTGAGTGAGAAAACCTTCTGCCTTCAGAGCATTTGCTGAGGGGATAAAAATCATATTTGTAGCAATACAAAAAAGAAGAAAGTTTTTGGTTTTCATAATTTATTTCCTTAGCATAATTAATTGATGATTTTGGTCAGCTGTAAAAAACGAGCTGTGTTACAAAAAACACAAGTCATGCGGAAAAATTTGAACAGAGTGATGGAAAAACAAAAAATAGTCTTATATTAAAGTAATAACATTATTTTTCATATTCACGAAAAATAATGTAGTAAAAGAATGATGTTTTTTATCTATTTGTTCGTATCGTTTTGTCTCTGTATTATGATGATTTGTGATTTTCCCTCATAGGGAAGCACTTTTCTACTAAAGAAAAAAATAACTTCATCTTAAATGCAAACAATTAACTATAGGTTAAAAATTTTATACTAATCCAGTTCTTTATTAATAATAAAAGTCTTTTTCTGAGAGCTTCTTTTTACTGTATGCTCCGGATCAGCAGGAATTGAAGTTGAACGATAATGTGAGTAGGGAAAAAGCTCTTGACCATAGTGAACTCCATATCCATGATAGCCGGATATTTTTAGACCATCACTCAATGACTCATCGTTTTCAAGGTGTTTTTTTATCTGCTCTAGCAAAGATTCTTTTTCCTTAAAAAAAGGCAGAGAGTTAAGGATACAAGAAAGACTTTCAGCAGGGGCATTGTTAAAATTTTTAGGAGCCACTTTATCAGCGGAGCCGCATGAAGTAAAACGGATATCTTTCACATTTAGAATACCACAGTCTTTCATTCTTGAAATGATTGTTTGTACATCAATAAGTTCCGAACCAAGGCCTAATTGATGAGAACCAGGACTACCGTGCCCAAGAATATAAACCTTATTATACTCTTTAAAATCAGTATCGTTTACTGTTTTTATTTTCGCTTTTTTTACAGAAAAATAAGCAGCAGCATTCAATGCGTCATCATCATTATTTATTACTATTGGTTCACTCTGTGGTAGCCATGATTCAGCCATTTTTAGAAAATCATTTTTACTTTTTTCATTTTTAAAAACATAATCATATAACATCTTGTTCTTAAATACTCTTGGTATTTGTTGTCCCATAATAGATAGAACATCATTGCTATCACAAAAACCTTTCTCTCCTAAAAAAACCAATGCTGCTTTTGGGTGAGTACATGATGAATTTTTTACCCTTTTTATTATATGTGCAAATGCAATATCTGATATGCTTTCATTCTTTTTATTGACTGTTCTACAGTATGGTCTAACACCATCTAAATTCATACCTACATGACTCCATATATTGTTTTATAAACATCATAGTAAAGGGTGTTATATTTTCATATAGTATGCAAGCTTCTTTGTATACTATGATTTAAAAAAACGGAACAAAAATGCAATTATATTCTGGCATTGTTTAATGCGGTTTGTCTTTTTTATTCATTATTTCAATGAAAGAATTTCAACTACAAAGTTAATTGATCCTACCTACATAATATAGACACAGTACCTAAAGTACCGTGGAGATCATCCGGGGAAGCCCCGGGTCTGATACCAGTGCAGGTAGACCGCTATCTTGTTCCGGTAATGTTCTGCCGTTCTTTACGGCATCACCTCTAGCAGAAACATCGCGTAACTGCGCCAAGTATGATGAACTTCTCTTACCGCTGCTAGACTGGCCCCCTGAATCTCCAGACAACCAGTATCACTTAAATAAGTGATAGTCTTAATACTAGTTTTTAGACTAGTCATTGGAGTACAGATGATTGATGTCTTAGGGCCGGAGAAACGCAGACGGCGTACCACACAGGAAAAGATCGCAATTGTTCAGCAGAGCTTTGAACCGGGGATGACGGTCTCCCTCGTTGCCCGGCAACATGGTGTAGCAGCCAGCCAGTTATTTCTCTGGCGTAAGCAATACCAGGAAGGAAGTCTTACTGCTGTGGCCGCCGGAGAACAGGTTGTTCCTGCCTCTGAACTTGCTGCCGCCATGAAGCAGATTAAAGAACT
>NZ_MIIV01000189.1:0-3392 GCF_001743015.1 Shigella sp. FC1567 | reverse complement strand
AAGACCGCACGAATATAACGGTGGGTTCCCCCCAAACGAATCGGAAAATCGATACTGGAAAAACTCTAACTCGGTGGCCAGTTTTTGTTGACCACTTCAAACCCATCTTTTACGGGGTGAAGGTAGATTTCGTATGAAGGGTATCTGTTGTCTCCTGCAAAGTCATAAGCGGATATTTTCCTACGGTCAGTATTTTTTTCTTACCGTCAATCTTGTAGCGAAGTTGCCATACCTTTTCCCGGATACAGGAACATAAAGGTACAGGCCATTACCATCGAGAAGGCGGTATGGTTTTTCTTTCGGCTTTGCTGCTTCAATCTGCTTAACGGTGAGCATGGGTAAAAATCCGGTGGGTAAAATTATTTTATCCACTTTTTACCCGTCATGGAGTGCGGCTGTCAACGATCTGACGCGAACCATGACGAACCGTGAATATACGGAAGGCTTGATATTCAGGGGATTTTGCGGACTGGTACGGATGGGAGCGAACTGATAAATGGTGTCCCCTGCAGGAATCGAACCTGCAATTAGCCCTTAGGAGGGGCTCGTTATATCCATTTAACTAAGAGGACAATGCGGCATGAGTATACCCGCTAATGGACTGCGGAGTAAGTACACTGCCGCTCGATTGCTTAAACCCTCGCCATTTATGCTGGGTTTTTATCATTTTTCTTAATGTTTTCCGCACGTTCTGCTTTTTGGCGTGCTTCTGCTTTGCGCTTGTTGCTCATGTCGTTACGGATCTGTGCATGACTCATTAACGCGAAGATAAAGGTGCCGCCGCAGATATTCCCCGCTAAAGTAGGTAGTGCGAAGGGCCAAATGAAATCGCTCCAGTGCAGCGTGCCGTTAAACACCAGATAGAGGATTTCTACAGAACCGACAACGATGTGGGTGGTGTCACCCAGTGCAATAAGCCAGGTCATCAATATAATCACCACAATCTTTGCCGCACCCGCTGCAGGAAACATCCAAACCATAGTGGCGATCAGCCAGCCGGAAATGATCGCGTTGGCAAACATCTCGCTGGGGGTGTTCTTCATCACATCCATGCCGATTTTGACAAATGCATCGTGAGTTTCTTCATTGAAGATAGGCATATATTCAAATGCCCATGCAGCAATACCTGTCCCGAGAATATTACCCAGCAGCACGACGCCCCATAATCGCATAAGTAAGCCGACGTTGCTCATTGTCGGTTTTTGCATGACGGGTAGTACCGCAGTCACGGTGTTTTCGGTAAATAATTGCTGGCGGGCCATAATGACGATAATAAAACCAAAGGTATAACCGAGATTCTCCAACAAGAAGCTGCCCGGCACGCCTTCCAGTTCGACATGAAATATCCCTTTTGCCAGTAACGAAGCGCCCATCGACAGACCCGCCGCAATGGCTGACCACAGTAGTGCCATTGCGTCGCGTTCCAGCTCTTTTTCACCATCCTGGCGGATATGTTCATGAATTGCCATCGCCCGGGAGGGGAGTCGATCTTCATCTATTTCTATTTTTTTGCCGCGCTCTTTTTCTTCGCTCTCAACTTCAATTTCGTCGCTGTGTTGATCAATTTTGTCGTTGTCCATGGTCTCTTCTCTTGAATTAGCACGTATAGCTAAAGCGTAGCGGCTTTTTTGCTCGCAACTGGCGGGAGTTACTCTGAAAATGTAGAAAAGGCCGCGTTTGCCTTTTTCTGTTTCTATAGAATCAAGTAGCCTACAGGGCGGCGATTACCAGGCTATGATCAAATCAGCAAATCAGGGCGTCTGGACATCAGTTGACGTGCTGTTACAATCGCCCACACCTAAACAGGCGGATACGGTATCGTTCCGTCATGGATGGCAAACTGCATAAGCCATAAAAAAACAGGGAGACATTTATGAAGCTTCGCCTGTCGGCGCTTGCTCTGGGAACTACGCTTCTGGTGGGGTGTGCGAGTTCCGGTACAGATCAGCAAGGGCGTTCTGACCCGTTAGAAGGGTTCAACCGCACCATGTACAACTTCAACTTCAATGTATTAGACCCGTATATTGTTCGACCGGTCGCTGTCGCCTGGCGTGATTATGTTCCGCAACCGGCGCGTAACGGTTTGAGCAACTTTACCGGCAACCTTGAAGAACCTGCGGTGATGGTTAACTACTTCTTGCAGGGCGACCCTTATCAGGGGATGGTCCACTTTACCCGCTTTTTCCTGAACACCATTTTGGGGATGGGCGGCTTTATTGATGTTGCAGGGATGGCGAACCCGAAACTGCAACGGACTGAACCTCACCGCTTCGGTAGTACGCTTGGTCATTATGGCGTGGGTTATGGGCCTTACGTTCAGTTACCGTTCTACGGTAGCTTCACGCTGCGTGATGACGGTGGTGATATGGCGGATGGTCTTTACCCGGTTCTTTCCTGGCTGACCTGGCCGATGTCTGTGGGTAAATGGACGCTTGAAGGGATCGAAACCCGCGCTCAGCTGCTGGATTCCGATGGTCTGCTGCGTCAGTCGTCCGATCCTTATATTATGGTGCGCGAAGCGTACTTCCAGCGTCATGATTTCATCGCTAATGGCGGCGAACTCAAACCGCAGGAAAATCCGAACGCACAAGCGATTCAGGATGATTTAAAAGATATTGATTCTGAATAAGAAACAAATAAAAAAGGTGAGTCGCAAAACTCACCTTTTTTGTTGTTATCCCTCAATTACCACAAGTAAAAGGAGATAAACCGACAATGACCCGGACGTAATGATGTAAAAATACTGATGTTCGTCACTGACTATTTCCGATATTCAGGCGTTGAAAAATCAAAAAACTGGAAAAATAATTTTAAATATCATCAAAATTAACACCTGGCGCAGATAGTTGATTAATTTCATTTTGATATTCCGTCTGGCGATTTTGAAGCCTTTTTTCAACTTTATCTTCGAGATCCTTAAAGTCTTTGTATTTATTTTCAGGATGGTCAACGTCAACTTTGTTAGCGAATAAAGTAGAAATTATTTCTTTTACATTATCGCGTCTAAATTTTGCATCGTCCACTTGAAAATTATATCTTATTGCTCGACCTAAACGTTTAAAAACTTCGTTAGGTTCTCTCAGTCTTTCCCCGTTGAGCTCGTTTACAACCTGATGATCGGAACCTGTTGCAAATGATTCTGCCATGATAGCTTTACTGCTTTCAAACCACGGGTAATGCTGCCAACTTACTGATTTAGTGTATGATGGTGATTTTAAGGTGCTTGCGTGGCTTCCATTTCCATCAGATGTCCTTCCTGCTCCGCTACTGAAGGCGTGGTGCGTAACGGCAAAAGCACTGCCGGACATCAGCGCTATCTCTGCTCTCATTGCCGTAAAACATGGCAACTACAGTTCACTTACACCGCCTCTCAGCCCGGTACGCACCAGAAA
>NZ_MIIV01000188.1:0-33316 GCF_001743015.1 Shigella sp. FC1567 | reverse complement strand
TGGCTGTTTTACGCGTATGACAGGATACGGAGGACGGTTGTGGCGCACGTCTTCGGTGAACGCACTCTGGCCACACTGGAGCGTCTTCTGAGCCTGCTGCCGGCCTTTGAGGTCGTGGTATGGATGACGGATGGCTGGCCGCTGTATGAATCACGCCTGAAGGGAAAGCTGAACGTTATCAGCAAGTGTTACACTCAGCGCATTGAGCGACATAATCTGAATCTGAGACAACATCTGGCAAGGCTGGGACGGAAGTCACTGTCGTTCTCAAAATCGGTGGAGCTGCATGACAAGGTCATCGGGCATTATCTGAACATAAAACACTATCAGTAAGTTGGAGTCATTACCCATGCTGGAGAGGAAGAGTATTCCCCGGTCAGGCGACCGGGGAAGGGGAGAGATTAATGTGCGCGGCCTTGCTCAACGCCAAAGCCGGTCTGGGAGCGGATAAACTGCGCACGGAACAGTTCACGCTCGCGCGCACCTTCCGCTGAGTTATCGGTTGCCGAGAAGAACCAGATGCCGAGGAATGCCACGCTGATAGAGAACAGCGCCGGGTATTCATACGGGAAGATGGCTTTTTCGTGACCGAGGATCTGTACCCAAATAGTCGGGCCGAGGATCATCAGCACCACTGCGGTAATCAACCCCAGCCAGCCGCCCAGCATCGTGCCACGGGTAGTCAGTTTCGACCAGTACATGGAAAGCAGAATGATCGGGAAGTTACAGCTCGCCGCGATGGCAAACGCAAGGCCTACCATAAAGGCGATGTTCTGATTCTCAAACAGCATGCCGAGGATAATCGCAATCACACCCAAAATCAGGACGGTGATTTTCGATACCCGCAGTTCTTCACGTTCGGTCGCACCTTTTTTGAAGACGTTAGCGTACAAGTCATGCGAAACCGCGGATGCGCCCGCCAGCGTCAGACCCGCAACCACCGCGAGGATAGTGGCGAAAGCAACCGCTGAAATAAAACCGAGGAACAGGTTGCCGCCCACTGCATTCGCCAGGTGAACGGCCGCCATGTTGTTACCACCAATCAGATGGCCCGCCGCGTCTTTATATTCCGGATTCGCACCAACCAGCATGATCGCGCCGAAGCCGATAATAAAGGTCAGAATATAGAAGTAGCCCATAAACCCGGTGGCGTAGAACACGCTCTTACGTGCTTCGCGGGCATCGCTGACTGTAAAGAAGCGCATCAGAATGTGCGGCAAGCCCGCCGTACCAAACATCAGTCCCAGACCCAGAGAGAGCGCGGAGATCGGATCTTTCACCAGCCCGCCCGGCTTCATGATGTCGACACCTTTCGGGTGTACCGCCATCGCTTCGCTGAACAGATTATTGAAGCTAAAGCCGACGTGTTTCATCACCATAAAGGCCATAAAGCTGGCACCGAACAGCAACAGCACGGCTTTAATAATTTGCACCCAGGTGGTCGCCAGCATGCCGCCGAACAGGACGTACATCATCATCAGCACGCCGACCAGCACCACCGCAATGTGATAGTTAAGGCCAAACAGCAGCTCGATCAGTTTACCTGCGCCTACCATCTGGGCGATAAGGTAAAGCGCCACCACCACCAGAGAACCACAGGCCGAAAGAATACGAATCGGCCCTTGTTTCAGGCGGTAAGAGGCTACATCGGCAAAGGTGTAGCGTCCCAGGTTACGCAGACGTTCGGCAATCAGGAACAAAATGATCGGCCAGCCCACCAGGAAGCCCAGCGAGTAAATTAAGCCGTCATAGCCGGAGGTAAACACCAGCGCGGAGATCCCCAAAAATGAGGCGGCGGACATATAGTCACCGGCAATCGCCAGCCCGTTCTGGAAGCCTGTGATATTGCCGCCTGCCGTGTAGTAGTCGCTACGAGAACGTACGCGTTTTGATGCCCAGTAGGTAATGCCGAGCGTAAACACGACGAAAATCAGGAACATAATAATCGCCTGCCAGTTCGTTGGCTGGCGCTCTACGGCCCGCTAATAGCATCCGCGGCGTTAGCTGCGAAAGGGAGTGTGGCGGCAAGCGCCGTCAGAACTCTTTTCATGATGCTTGTACCTCATGCAGGACTTCATTATTAAGACGGTCGAATTCGCCGTTCGCCCGCCAGATGTAGATACCGGTGAGAACAAAGGAGATCACAATCACTCCAACACCAATTGGAATACCGCGTGTGACGCTGGTGTTCGGATTCAGCGGCGTGCCCAGCCAGCCGGGCGCGAAGGCGATCAGTAAAATAAAGCCGATATAAACTGCCAGCATAATAATCGACAGGATGGTGGCAAACCGTTGCCGTTTTTCGACTAACTCCCTGAAATGCGCATTGTCTTCTATCCGCTGATAAATAGTGCCATTCATCACAGATTCTCCAGAGGTAATGTAGGGATTGTTTTAATTCCCGCTCCCTTATGGGAGAAGGTTAACGCTCGGGTAACCCTTGCCGAATGTAGGCCGGATAAGGCGTTTACGCCGCATCCGGCAATTGTGGGTTACGATGGCATCGCGATAGCCTGCTTCTCTTCAAGCAGCTTCTCGACTACGCCAGGATCGGCAAGCGTCGAGGTATCGCCCAGGTTGCTGGTATCGCCCGCCGCAATTTTGCGCAGAATACGGCGCATAATTTTGCCGGAGCGGGTTTTAGGCAGGGAGTCGGTCCAGTGCAGCACGTCTGGCGTCGCCAGCGGGCCAATCTCTTTACGCACCCAGTTGCGGACTTCTGCGTACAGTTCTGGTGACGGTTCCTCCCCGTGATTAAGCGTGACGTAGGCGTAGATCGCCTGACCTTTAATATTGTGCGGAATACCTACTACGGCGGCTTCGGCAATCTTCGGATGCGCCACCAGCGCCGACTCAATCTCTGCCGTCCCCAGACGGTGACCGGAGACGTTCAGCACGTCGTCCACACGCCCGGTGATCCAGTAATAGCCATCTTCATCGCGACGCGCGCCGTCGCCGCTGAAATACATATTTTTGAAGGTGGAGAAGTAGGTCTGTTCAAAACGTTCGTGATCGCCAAACAGCGTACGCGCCTGACCCGGCCAGGAGTCGGTGATCACCAGGCTGCCTTCGGTAGCGCCTTCCAGCGGGTTACCTTCGTTATCGACCAGCGCCGGTTGCACGCCGAAGAACGGACGTGTTGCCGAACCGGCTTTCAGCCCGGTAGCGCCAGGCAGTGGCGTGATCATGAAACCGCCAGTTTCGGTCTGCCACCAGGTATCGACCACCGGACATTTCTCGTTGCCGATTTTTTTCCAGTACCACTCCCACGCTTCCGGGTTAATTGGCTCGCCCACGGAACCGAGAATGCGCAGCGACGAACGGTCGGTACCCTCGATCGCTTTATCGCCTTCCGCCATCAGCGCGCGGATCGCCGTGGGTGCGGTATAGAGAATATTGACCTGATGCTTGTCCACCACCTGCGCCATACGGGCAGGCGTCGGCCAGTTGGGTACGCCTTCAAACATCAGCGTGGTCGCACCGCAGGCCAGCGGGCCGTACAGCAAGTAACTGTGTCCGGTCACCCAGCCCACATCGGCGGTGCACCAGTAGATATCACCCGGATGATAATCAAAGACATATTTAAAGGTCAGCGCCGCGTACACCAGATAACCGCCGGTAGTATGCAGCACACCTTTTGGCTTACCGGTAGAACCGGAGGTGTAGAGAATAAACAGCGGATCTTCGGCGTTCATCTCTTCCGCCTGGTGCTGATCGCTCGCTTGCTCAACCAGGTCGTGCCACCACAGGTCGCGCCCTTCCTGCCAGTCAATTTTCCCGCCAGTACGCTTCAGTACCACCACATGCTCTACGCTGGTGACGTTCGGGTTTTTCAGCGCGTCATCAACGTTTTTCTTCAGCGGAATACTGCCGCCCGGCACGCACACCTTCGTCGGAAGTGATCACCAGTCGTGAGTTGGAATCAATAATGCGCCCGGCAACGGCTTCCGGCGAGAAGCCGCCGAAAATCACCGAATGCACCGCGCCAATGCGGGCGCAGGCCAGCATCGCAACCGCGGCTTCCGGCACCATCGGCATATAAATCGCCACCACATCACCTTTTTTAATGCCCAGCTCGAGCAGGGTATTGGCGAAGCGGCAGACGTCGCGGTGCAGCTCTTTATAGCTGATATGTTTGCTCTGGCTGGCGTCGTCGCCTTCCCAGATGATGGCGTACGATCGCCGTTTTCTTGCAGATGGCGGTCAAGGCAGTTTGCCGCCAGATTCAGCGTGCCGTCCTCGTACCATTTAATGGACACATTACCGGGGGCAAAGGAGGTGTTTTTCACCTTCTGGTAAGGTTTGATCCAGTCAAGAATTTTTCCCTGTTCGCCCCAGAAGGTATCAGGTACGTTAATAGATTGTTGATACATTGCCTCGTACTGCTGAGGGTTTATCAGGCAACGGTCTGCGATGTTGGCAGGAATGGTGTGTTTGTGAATTTGGCTCATGCTTTTGTTCTCCTTGTAGAATGTTAATAATATGTGACATAAGCGTTAAATGTAGGGGTATTGGCAGTTTTGTTTAGTATTTGGGCGACAGATCACGCAAAAGTAGAATTGTGCAAATAAACGGCAGGGTAATTTTTGAAGGTCAGCAACAAAAGTTGATTAATTCTTTGAGGAACATGCAGTTATGCATGCTGTTGAAAAAGAGGAAGATACTGACTAACTCTAAAGTGGTATTTTACATGCACTTACAATTGATTAAAGACAACATTCACAGTGTGGTTATTTGTTACACATAGGGGCGAGCAATGTCATGACAGTGTAGGTGCGGTTACTGTCGTGAAAAACAATAAAAACCGCCATTGCAACAATGGCGCAATTCGGATGAAGCCCCTATGACAAGGATAAAAATAAACGCACGCCGTATCTTCAGCTTATTGATTCCTTTTTTCTTTTTCACTTCTGTTCACGCTGAACAAACGGCAGCTCCCGCAAAACCTGTAACTGTGGAAGCGAAGAATGAAACCTTTGCCCCGCAGCATCCCGATCAATATCTCTCCTGGAAAGCCACCTCGGAACAGTCAGAGCGTGTTGACGCCCTGGCGGAAGATCCACGGCTGGTGATCCTGTGGGCGGGGTATCCCTTCTCGCGCGATTACAACAAGCCGCGTGGACATGCCTTTGCTGTGACCGATGTGCGTGAAACCCTGCGTACCGGTGCGCCGAAAAATGCTGAAGATGGTCCGCTACCGATGGCGTGCTGGAGTTGTAAAAGCCCGGATGTGGCGCGTCTGATCCAGAAAGACGGCGAAGATGGCTACTTCCACGGTAAGTGGGCGCGCGGCGGCCCGGAAATCGTCAACAACTTAGGTTGTGCCGACTGCCATAACACCGCCTCACCAGAGTTCGCCAAAGGCAAACCGGAGTTAACCCTTTCCCGTCCGTATGCGGCTCGCGCGATGGAAGCCATTGGTAAACCTTTTGAGAAAGCCGGACGTTTCGACCAGCAATCGATGGTTTGCGGTCAGTGCCATGTGGAGTATTACTTCGACGGCAAAAACAAAGCGGTTAAATTCCCGTGGGATGACGGCATGAAAGTCGAAAATATGGAGCAGTATTACGACAAAATTGCCTTCTCTGACTGGACTAACTCCCTGTCGAAAACGCCAATGCTGAAAGCGCAGCACCCGGAATATGAAACCTGGACAGCGGGCATTCACGGTAAAAACAACGTGACCTGTATCGACTGCCATATGCCAAAAGTGCAGAACGCCGAAGGCAAACTCTACACCGACCATAAAATTGGTAATCCGTTTGATAACTTCGCCCAGACTTGTGCGAACTGCCATACCCAGGACAAAGCTGCCTTGCAAAAAGTGGTCGCGGAACGTAAGCAGTCGATTAACGACCTGAAAATCAAGGTTGAAGATCAACTGGTTCACGCTCACTTCGAAGCGAAAGCAGCGCTGGATGCAGGCGCGACGGAAGCTGAAATGAAGCCAATTCAGGACGATATCCGTCATGCCCAGTGGCGCTGGGATCTGGCGATCGCTTCCCACGGCATTCATATGCACGCACCGGAAGAAGGTTTACGGATGCTCGGTACGGCGATGGATAAAGCGGCGGATGCACGCACCAAACTGGCGCGCCTGCTGGCGACCAAAGGCATCACCCATGAAATCCAGATCCCGGATATCTCAACCAAAGAGAAAGCCCAGCAGGCCATTGGCCTGAACATGGAACAAATCAAGGCCGAGAAGCAGGACTTCATCAAAACGGTGATCCCGCAGTGGGAAGAACAGGCACGTAAAAACGGTCTGTTAAGCCAATAACCCCGTTCCGCCTCGCAAGGGGCGGAAAACACAATGGAGTGAATATGAGCGTATTACGTTCGTTATTAACTGCTGGGGTGCTGGCGTCGGGCCTGTTGTGGAGCCTGAACGGAATTACCGCTACCCCTGCGGCGCAGGCATCTGGTGATCGCTACGAAGTTACCCAGCAGCGTAACCCGGATGCCGCCTGTCTGGACTGTCATAAACCAGATACCGAAGGTATGCATGGCAAACATGCTTCCGTTATCAACCCGAATAACAAATTGCCGGTCACCTGCACCAACTGTCACGGCCAGCCATCACCGCAACACCGCGAAGGGGTGAAAGATGTGATGCGCTTTAACGAGCCGATGTACAAGGTCGGAGAGCAGAACAGCGTCTGTATGTCCTGTCATCTGCCGGAACAGTTGCAAAAAGCGTTCTGGCCGCACGATGTCCACGTAACCAAAGTGGCGTGCGCCAGCTGCCATTCCCTGCATCCACAGCAAGATACGATGCAGACGTTAAGTGACAAAGGACGGATTAAGATTTGCGTCGATTGCCACAGCGATCAGCGCACCAATCCGAACTTTAACCCGGCGTCTGTTCCGTTGCTTAAGGAGCAGCCATGACCTGGTCTCGTCGCCAGTTTCTCACCGGCGTCGGCGTGCTGGCAGCCGTCAGCGGCACCGCAGGGCGCGTGGTGGCGAAAACGTTGAATATCAATGGGGTGCGTTACGGCATGGTGCATGACGAGTCGTTATGCATCGGCTGTACCGCCTGTATGGATGCTTGTCGAGAAGTGAACAAGGTGCCGGAAGGCGTCTCGCGCCTGACGATTATTCGTAGCGAGCCGCAGGGCGAATTTCCTGATGTGAAATATCGCTTCTTCCGTAAGTCTTGCCAGCACTGCGATCATGCGCCGTGCGTTGACGTCTGCCCGACCGGTGCGTCTTTTCGTGATGCCGCTAGCGGGATTGTCGATGTTAATCCTGATCTCTGCGTCGGTTGTCAGTACTGCATCGCCGCCTGTCCGTACCGCGTGCGCTTTATCCATCCGGTCACGAAGACGGCGGACAAATGCGATTTCTGCCGTAAAACCAATTTGCAGGCCGGTAAGCTGCCCGCGTGCGTTGAGGCTTGCCCGACGAAGGCGCTGACGTTTGGCAATCTGGACGATCCTAACAGTGAGATTTCGCAACTGCTGCGCCAGAAGCCTACTTACCGCTACAAGCTGGCGCTGGGAACCAAACCGAAGCTGTACCGCGTACCGTTTAAATACGGGGAGGTGAGCCAATGACGCAGACTTCCGCATTTCATTTTGAATCGCTGGTGTGGGACTGGCCGATTGCCATCTACCTGTTTTTGATTGGTATTTCTGCCGGTCTGGTGACGCTGGCCGTGCTGTTACGTCGCTTCTACCCGCAGGCGGGCGGTGCAGACAGTACGTTGCTGCGCACCACGCTGATTGTCGGGCCGGGCGCGGTGATCCTCGGTCTGTTGATCCTCGTCTTCCACCTGACAAGACCGTGGACCTTCTGGAAGCTGATGTTCCACTACAGTTTTACCTCGGTGATGTCGATGGGGGTGATGCTGTTTCAGCTTTACATGGTGGTGCTGGTGCTGTGGCTGGCGAAAATCTTTGAACATGATTTGCTTGCCCAGCAACAACGCTGGTTGCCGAAGCTGGGGATCGTGCAAAAGGTTCTGAGCCTGCTGACGCCCGTTCATCGCGGACTGGAAACGCTGATGCTGGTGTTGGCGGTGCTGCTGGGGGCTTATACCGGCTTTCTGCTGTCGGCGCTGAAATCGTATCCGTTCCTCAATAACCCGATCCTGCCGGTGCTGTTCCTCTTCTCCGGCATCTCGTCCGGTGCGGCGGTGGCGCTGATCGCCATGGCGATACGCCAACGCAGTAACCCGCATTCCACGGAAGCGCACTTTGTTCACCGGATGGAAATCCCCGTGGTATGGGGTGAAATCTTCCTGCTGGTGGCGTTTTTTGTCGGTCTGGCGCTGGGCGATGACGGTAAAGTTCGTGCGCTGGTGGCGGCATTAGGTGGCGGTTTCTGGACGTGGTGGTTCTGGCTTGGTGTCGCCGGGCTGGGGCTGATTGTGCCAATGTTGCTCAAATCGTGGGTCAATCGCAGTTCCGGCATTCCTGCCGTGCTGGCGGCGTGTGGGGCCAGTCTGGTCGGCGTGTTGATGCTGCGCTTTTTCATTCTCTACGCCGGACAGTTGACGGTGGCGTAAGCCAGAAAAGAGGTGGTTTCTGGACGTATTCCTTCCTGAAGTCGGTTTTCTGGCGTTGTTGTTAAGTCTCGGGGTCAACGTGTTGACCCCGTTGACGGCCTTTGCGGGAGTGCGGTTGCGCTGGCCTGCCATGATGCGACTCACTTGCATCGGCATTCTGGCGCAGTGCGCGCTCCTGCTGCTCGCCTTTGGCGTACTGACGTATTGTTTTCTCATCAGCGATTTCTCGGTCATTTATGTCGCCCAACATAGCTACAGCCTGCTGTCGTGGGAACTCAAACTGGCGGCGGTGTGGGGCGGTCATGAAGGTTCGCTGCTGCTTTGGGTGCTGCTGCTTTCCGCCTGGAGCGCGCTGTTTGCCTGGCATTATCGGCAGCAAACCGATCCGCTATTTCCGCTGACGCTAGCCGTTTTATCTCTCATGCTCGCCGCACTGCTACTGTTTGTGGTGCTGTGGTCCGATCCCTTCGTGCGGATATTTCCACCAGCAATCGAAGGCCGCGATCTCAATCCGATGCTGCAACATCCCGGTCTTATCTTTCATCCACCGCTGCTTTACCTTGGCTATGGCGGTTTGATGGTAGCGGCGAGCGTGGCGCTGGCGAGTCTACTGCGCGGCGAGTTTGATGCGGCCAGCGCCCGAATTTGCTGGCGCTGGGCGTTACCTGGCTGGAGTGCATTAACGGCGGGGATCATCCTCGGTTCCTGGTGGGCCTACTGCGAACTCGGCTGGGGCGGCTGGTGGTTCTGGGATCCGGTGGAAAATGCCTCTTTATTACCCTGGCTTTCTGCCACTGCGCTGCTGCACAGTTTATCCCTGACACGCCAGCGGGGGATTTTTCGCCACTGGTCGCTGTTACTGGCGATAGTTACTCTGATGCTGTCGCTGCTGGGCACCTTAATTGTCCGTTCTGGCATTCTGGTTTCGGTTCATGCGTTCGCGCTGGATAACGTCCGCGCCGTGCCGTTGTTCAGCCTGTTTGCACTGATTAGCCTTGCGTCTCTGGCTCTGTATGGCTGGCGAGCGCGGGACGGTGGCCCGGCGGTGCGTTTTTCGGGGTTATCGCGGGAAATGTTAATCCTCGCTACGCTGTTGCTGTTTTGCGCAGTGCTACTGATCGTGCTGGTGGGAACGCTTTATCCGATGATTTACGGTCTGCTGGGCTGGGGACGCCTCTCCGTTGGCGCGCCGTATTTTAACCGCGCGACGTTACCGTTTGGTCTGTTGATGCTGGTGGTGATTGTGCTGGCGACGTTTGTCTCTGGCAAACGCGTGCAGCTTCCGGCGCTGGTAGCTCATGCGGGCGTGCTGTTATTTGCCGCTGGGATCGTGGTTTCCAGCGTCAGCCGTCAGGAGATCAGCCTGAATTTACAGCCGGGTCAGCAGGTGACGCTGGCAGGATACACCTTCCGTTTTGAGCGCCTCGATCTGCAAGCCAAAGGCAATTACACCAGCGAAAAAGCGATAGTGGCACTGTTTGACCATCAGCAACGCATTGGTGAACTGATGCCGGAGCGGCGTTTTTACGAAGTACGTCGTCAGCAAATGATGGAACCGTCAATTCGCTGGAACGGCATCCATGACTGGTATGTGGTCATGGGTGAAAAAACCGGAGCGGATCGTTACGCTTTTCGCTTGTATGTACAAAGCGGTGTGCGCTGGATCTGGGGGGGAGGATTGTTGATGATTGCGGGCGCATTGTTAAGCGGATGGCGGGGGAGGAAGCGCGATGAATAAAGGACTTCTCACGCTACTGCTGTTATTTACCTGTTTTGCGCGCGCTCAGGTCGTAGACACCTGGCAATTCGCCAATCCGCAACAACAGCAACAGGCGTTAAATATTGCCAGCCAGTTACGTTGTCCGCAGTGCCAGAATCAAAACTTACTGGAATCCAACGCGCCGGTGGCAGTCAGTATGCGCCATCAGGTTTACAGCATGGTGGCGGAGGGGAAGAACGAAGTCGAAATCATTGGCTGGATGACCGAACGCTACGGAGATTTTGTTCGCTATAACCCACCGTTAACGGGTCAGACGCTGGTGTTGTGGGCGCTGCCAGTGGTGTTGTTACTGCTGATGGCACTGATCCTCTGGCGAGTGAGGGCGAAGCGATGAAAGAGCCCAAAATACCGGTGAAAATGCTGACAACACTCACGATTTTGATGGTATTTCTCTGTGTCGGCAGTTATCTGTTAAGTCCAAAATGGCAGGCGGTACATGCGGAATATCAGCGTCAGCGCGATCCGCTACATCAGTTTGCCAGCCAGCAAACCCCGGAAGCGCAGCTTCAGGCATTGCAGGATAAAATCCGCGCTAATCCACAAAACAGCGAACAATGGGCGTTACTGGGCGAGTACTATCTGTGGCAAAACGATTACAGCAATTCGCTGCTGGCGTACCGTCAGGCGTTGCAACTACGTGGTGAGAACGCTGAACTGTATGCGGCGCTGGCGACGGTGCTTTATTACCAGGCCAGCCAGCATATGACCGCCCAGACTCGCGCAATGATCGACAAAGCCCTCGCGCTGGACTCTAACGAAATCACCGCTCTGATGCTGCTGGCTTCCGATGCGTTTATGCAGGCGAATTACGCGCAAGCCATCGAACTATGGCAAAAAGTGATGGATCTCAACTCACCCCGGATCAACCGGACACAGCTGGTCGAGTCGATTAATATGGCGAAATTGTTGCAGCGGAGATCGGATTAATCATCTGGTGATGAAGATTATGTTATTGAGCTGCATAAAAAATAATCGAATGAACATATGCCAAAAATAATCACTAATCAGTATTATTGCAGATTAAACAAATAAAAATCTTTCCATAACAAATGGTTATTCATTAATCCTGACATAAACTCGCGTTATTATGCATTAATGCAGCGAAAAGCTCTGTTGTTAAAGGGTTGCGCAACATACCGCGCAAATGATACTGATCATAAGCGTTAAAAAAATCTACAAACCAACGCAACACAATTCATGCCTGGCAGTATGTCACGTTCTCGCGTTTCTGAACGGGGAACGGCGCTCCATTGAGGAAGTTATTCTGATGAAAAATATAAAATTCAGCCTGGCCTGGCAGATTCTGTTTGCTATGGTGCTGGGCATTCTCCTGGGAAGCTACCTGCACTACCATAGCGACAGCCGCGACTGGCTGGTCGTCAATTTGCTCTCTCCGGCGGGTGATATCTTCATCCATCTGATTAAAATGATTGTTGTGCCGATTGTGATCTCCACGCTGGTGGTGGGTATCGCGGGTGTGGGTGATGCCAAACAGCTCGGGCGTATTGGCGCGAAAACCATTATTTACTTCGAGGTGATCACCACCGTCGCCATCATTTTGGGGATCACTCTGGCGAACGTCTTCCAGCCCGGTGCCGGGGTGGATATGTCGCAGCTGGCGACCGTCGATATCTCGAAATATCAGAGCACTACGGAAGCGGTACAAAGCAGTTCCCACGGCATTATGGGCACGATTTTGTCGCTGGTGCCGACGAACATTGTGGCGTCGATGGCGAAAGGCGAAATGCTGCCGATCATCTTCTTCTCGGTGCTGTTTGGTCTGGGGCTTTCCTCCCTGCCCGCGACGCATCGTGAACCGCTGGTGACCGTGTTCCGCTCCATCTCTGAAACCATGTTTAAAGTGACTCACATGGTGATGCGTTATGCACCGGTGGGTGTGTTTGCGCTGATTGCGGTGACGGTGGCTAACTTTGGTTTCTCTTCTCTGTGGCCACTGGCGAAACTGGTGCTGCTGGTGCATTTCGCCATTCTGTTCTTCGCGCTGGTAGTGCTGGGAATTGTGGCGCGCCTGTGCGGGTTAAGCGTCTGGATCCTGATTCGTATTCTGAAAGATGAGCTGATTCTGGCGTACTCCACTGCCAGCTCTGAAAGCGTACTGCCGCGAATTATTGAGAAGATGGAAGCCTACGGAGCACCGGCGTCGATCACCAGCTTCGTGGTGCCGACCGGTTACTCTTTTAACCTTGATGGTTCGACGCTGTATCAAAGTATTGCCGCTATTTTCATCGCTCAGCTGTATGGCATTGACCTGTCCATCTGGCAGGAAATCATTCTGGTGCTGACGCTGATGGTGACCTCGAAGGGGATTGCTGGCGTGCCGGGCGTGTCGTTTGTGGTGTTGCTGGCAACGCTGGGTAGCGTAGGTATTCCGCTGGAAGGTCTGGCGTTTATTGCTGGTGTTGACCGTATCCTCGACATGGCGCGTACTGCGCTGAACGTGGTGGGTAATGCGCTGGCGGTGCTGGTGATTGCCAAGTGGGAACACAAATTTGACCGCAAAAAGGCGCTGGCTTATGAGCGTGAAGTGCTGGGCAAATTTGATAAAACTGCGGATCAATAATTGAAGATTGCCGGGGTTATCCACCCGGCAATGTGTGGATGCCTGATGCGACGCTGGTGCGTCTTATCAGGCCTACGCCAGACAGCGCAATAGCCTGATTTAGCGTGATTTTGTAGGTCGGATAAGGCGTTTACGCCGCATCCGACATCAACGCCTGATGCGACGCTTAACGCGTCTTATCAGGCCTACCTTAACCGTTGGTTAATTTTTCAAACTCTTCACACCCGGTATCAAACCCTTCCATACAGCTCAGGTTCAACCAGTGCAGCGCCTTTTGTTTGTTCTTCTCGATAAAACCTTCTTCACCGTTTAAGAACATCATTCCCGCCCAGTACTCGGAATAACCGGTTCGGGAAATTGCAGAGCTGCGTTTGAAATACTAGGTTGCCTTGTCATCGTCGGCCTTAATACCCACGCCGTTGGCGTAAATCAAACCAAGCAGCATTTGGGCATCGACGGCAGAGTCGTTCTCCAGATCTTCCGAGGCTTTTCTAACAGCGAAATCGCCTTTGGATAATCCGGTTTACCCGCTTGAGTATTTACCAGAATATGCGCCAGCGTTACTTCACCTTCTTTACTGCCCGCTTGCGCCGCTTTCTCTGCAAGAACTTTTGCTTGTGGATAGTCCAGACTGCCCGGATTGGTGATTTTGATCTGCGCCAACAGCGCGCAGGCATCAGCATCACCGCTGTCGGCGGCTTTCTGTGCCCAATATTCGGCTTTGCTCAAATCGCCGGAGCTAAACCAGCTGTCGGCAAGAAAATATTGTGCGCGTCGGTCCCCGGCCTCTGCTGCCTTTAAATACTGGCTGCCAGGCTCGGAGTCGTTGGCGTGGGCAAAGAATGTCAAAAACAACATCAATGCGATAATTTTTTTCATTTTGATAATACGATTGGGTAGGGAGTAACCAGTATAAAGAGTTCGAATGGATAAAAAAACAGCCTCCGAAAGGAGGCTGTAGAAAGGACTGTATTACGCCAGTGCCGCTTCGCGCAGGCGAGTTTTCAACTTGTTGTACTCGTCAATCACGTACTGCTCGGCGGCGCGCTGATCGGCGATCGGCTCGACGCGCACGGCGCAGTATTTGTATTCCGGCGTTTTCGTAATCGGGCTTAAGTTTTCGGTAACCAGCTCGTTACAGGAACCAATCCACCACTGGTAGGTCATGTAAATCGCCCCTTTGTTCGGACGATCGCTGACCTGCGCACGGGTGATAATTTTGCCTTTACGCGAGTGCACCCAAACCAATGCCTCATCTTCAATACCCAGACGTTTGGCGTCTTCGGTATTGATTTGTGCGTAGCCAGGTTCATCAGCCAGCGCCGCCAGTGCCGCACAGTTACCGGTCATCGAACGGCAAGAGTAGTGACCAACTTCACGCACCGTTGACAGTACCATCGGGTACTCGTCGGTGAGTTTGTCGATTGGCGCTACCCAGTCGCAGGTGAAGAACTGCGCCAGACCGTTCGGGGTATCAAACTTCTCTTTAAACAGATAAGAAGTCCCCTGATCGGCATCTGAAGTATCGCGGCAAGGCCACTGAATGAAGCCCTGTTCGCCCATTTTCTCGTAAGTCGCACCGTAGAAATCCGGGCACAGATGACGCAACTCATCCCAGATCTCCTGGGTGTTGTTGTAGTGCATCGGATAACCCATACGGGTGGCGATTTCACTGATGATTTGCCAGTCCGTTTTCAGATCCCATTTCGGTTCAACTGCTTTGAAGAAACGCTGGAAGCCACGGTCAGCCGCAGTAAACACGCCTTCATGCTCGCCCCACGACGTTGACGGCAAAATGACATCCGCCGCCGACGCGGTTTTGGTCATAAAGATGTCCTGAACGATGACCAGTTCCAGATCTTCAAAGGCTTTACGTACTGCCGACAGCTCCGCATCAGTTTGCAGCGGATCTTCGCCCATAATGTACGCGGCACGCACTTCGCCATGCGCTGCGCGGTGCGGCAGCTCGCTGATGCGATAGCCGGTATGAGCAGGCAGGCTTTCCACGCCCCAGGCTTTGGCGAATTTCTCGCGGTTAGCCGGATCTTTCACGTACTGGTATCCCGGATACGTATCCGGCAGCGCGCCCATATCGCAGGCACCCTGCACGTTGTTCTGACCACGAACCGGGTTTACACCCGCATGCGGCTTACCGAGGTTACCGGTCAGCATCGCGAGGCTGGTCAGAGAACGCACGGTTTCCACGCCCTGGTAGAACTGGGTTACACCCATGCCCCACAGGATGGCGGCGCTTTTCGCCTGGGCATACATCCGTGCCGCCTGACGAATCTCACTGGCGCTGACGCCGGTGATATCTTCAACCGACTCCGGCGTGTAGCCTTCAACGATTTTACGATACTCTTCAAAGCCTTCTGTACGGGAAGCGACGAACGCTTTGTCGTACAGATTTTCTTCAATAATGACATGGCCCATCGCATTCAACAGCGCGATGTTCGAGCCGTTTTTCAGTGCAATGTGCATGTCAGCAATGCGCGCGGTTTCAATTTTGCGCGGATCGCAGACGATAATTTTCGCCCCGTTACGTTTAGCGTTAATTACGTGATTCGCCATGATTGGGTGGGAATCCGCCGGGTTGTACCCGAAAACGAACACTAAATCGGTATTATCAATTTCGTTAATAGCATTGCTCATTGCGCCATTACCGACCGATTGGTGCAGACCTGCAACCGATGGGCCGTGTCAGACACGAGCGCAGCAGTCAACGTTATTGGTACCAATAAGGCGCGCGCAAATTTTTGCATTACATAGTTGGTTTCGTTACCCGTACCACGCGAGGAGCCGGTCGTCTGGATGGCATCCGGACCGTACTTCTCTTTGATGGCGCTCAGGCGCTCGGCAACGTAATTCAGTGCCTCATCCCAGGAAACAGGTTCGAGTTTGCCGCCACGCTGGCGACGGATCATGGGGGTTTTCAGGCGCGGGGTCAGGATCTGGGTATCGTTAATGAAGTCCCAGCCATAATAACCCTTCAGACACAGGGTACCCTGGTTGGTTTTCCCCTGCGCTGCCTCCGCCCGGACGATTTTGCCGTTATCGACGACCAGGTTGATTTTGCAACCTGATGCGCAATAGGGGCAAACCGTGACGACTTTTTTCATCGGTCTCGCTCCAGTTAATCAAATCACGCATACGCGCTCTCGACTACAGTATGCATCTTTTATGCCACATTTTATTTGGGGTCATTCCCTGATATTACGGGCACTATTTATTCAAAACTCTGACGAAAAACAGGCTGTCGTCAGTTTTGACGTGACGAAACGAAATACCGCGTGACAGCCATCACGCGGCAGACATTTTATTTTTTCTCGACGACGGGAGCCGCCTGATACCCGCCGCCCAGCGATTTCATCAACTGAATGCTGTGGATCACCCGGCGGCTGTCCAGCATCAGTAATGACATCTCTTCGGCAAGCACTGGCAACCGGGCTTCGGTGGCCTGTAAGCGGCTGGTTAAGCCGCGCTGATAGGCGGCCTCGGCAGCGCGCTGGGTGAAGCGCGTTGCTTCCACGCGTTCAGCCTGCATTTCTCGTTCGTCGTTGAGCGTTTGCAGACGCGTGCCGTTGACGGCAACGTCACGCACCGCGTTCAGTACTGACTGGTTGTAACGTTCAATCATCATGTTGCTGGCGGCGCGAGTGCCTTCGAGATTGGCATTCAACCGTCCACCGTCAAACAGCGGCAATTTCAGACCCGGGATGAAGTTGAACTGGCGACTGGTTTTTTTGAATAAGGTATCCAGGTGGATGGAGTCCAGACCGAAAAACGCTTTGATATCAAAGCTCGGGTAGAACAGTGCCCGCGCGGAATCCACCTGATCTAATGACGCCTGAACATACCAGCGCATGGCTTGCAGATCCGGGCGTCTGGCGAGCAACTCATAAGAGAGTGTCGCCGGAATGCCGGTCTGGACTCGTGGTAATGCCACCGGTTTGATCTCCGGCATATCGCTGGCCCCCGCGCCAATCAATGCACGCAGAGATTCTCGCGTTTCGGTGATTTGCCCTTTGACGGCAGCAATTTGTTTATCGACCGCCAGAATCTGTGCCCGCGCGCCGTGGAAAGGCACTTGTGCTTCCAGACCGTGCGCCACTTTACTCTGGTGCGCTTTCACCGCGTAATCAATCATATCGCGAGTTTGTTCTAACAGATCGAGCATCTGATAGCTGGCCTGCATACTGTAATAAAGCTGCGCTACGCCCGTGGTCAGCGATAGCTCTACTGCTGCGGTTTCTGCCAGCGCGGCATTATGCGCGCCAATGGCGGCGGCAACCGCTGAGCGATGCACACCCCACAAATCAAGATCCAGTCCGGCAAACAAACCTACTGTGGCTTCCGTATAGTACGGCCCGTCCATACCCAGTGAGGGCGCATCCATCGCATAAGGGCTTAAAAAGCCGTTCGCCGAGACGCGTTGGCGGTTGAGCATCCCTAACGCTGCGACCTGTAATTGTGAACCGGCATCTAACAAATCGGCCTGGGACTGCGCTTTTTCTTCCCGCAGTTTCGCTTCGGCGAGGGTGTGTGAACCACTTAGCGTCCGTTGGATCAGCGCATCCAGCTGCGGGTCATTGAGTTGTTTCCACCACTGCGCCTGCGGCCAGCCGGAGCTGGCAAGATGAATATCGTCGGCCAGTTTGATTTGTTCCGGTTTGAGCTGTTGATGAGGTGCAGAATCCTTACGTACCAGGGCACAGCCGGAAATCAGCGTCGTGCTGCCGAGAATGCTGCACAACAGCAGACGTGAAAGTTGACGATTGATCATTGCGTGGCTCCTTGTGCCTGTTCCGTGGCGGGCGTTAATGCCGGGGCTGTCCAGTCTGGCAAGCGGGCGAAAAGCTGGCAGACGTGTTGCTCCTGTTTTAATAAGGTGGGCAGGATGGCCTGCGAGGCGGGTGTCTCTTCAAGCGTTATTTGAGGAGAACAGCTGAGTGCGGTTGCCAGACCGGCAGCGTATTTTTCCAGGGCGTCGGCAAACTGACCTGCTCTGTCCGGCTGTAGTGCGTTATCCAGCGCCTGCGCCGAGTTCCAGGTGGCATCCCAGGCGTGAAGAAGATCGCGGCCCTGACGAATAACCGTTTGCGAACGTTCAATCAGTAAGGCGCGTTCTTCGCTGTCCAGTTGACGCTCCAGCGCCACGCGTTGGCACATCTCTTCACAGGCATTAAACGCCGCATGCAGACCTATACGAATTTGCAGATAAGTGCGCAGAGCCGTGACTTCCTGCTGGCGTGGGATCCGCATTACTTTACTTAGCATACCCAGCGCACCGGCTAGTTTTTGCGGCAGAGTGCGCGCTTCACTTTCAGGCCAGACAAAGGTGTAAATCACCGCGGACACCACGGTACCAATGATGATACCCAGGGCGCGATCGCGAATTTCCACCAGGTCGTACACTGGGCCAAAAAACGTTTTCGAGCGTGGCGAGCGCGAAGGTGACGACCATCTGTGTGCCGATATAAGAAGAGCGTTCAGAGCTGGTGGCAATCCATGCGCCCAACAGGAAAATCGGTGCCAGCACAAACAGCAATTCGACAATATTGTCCAGCCAGGGCATGACCAGTAGCGTGAATAACAGCGCCAGAATCGCGCCGCAAAAGGCCCCGCCAAAACGCAGCACCATCTTCTGGTACGACGAACCGACATTTGGATTAGCGACGATCACGCAGGTCAGCATACAGGTGTGAATGCCTTCCCAGTCCACGCCGCTGTAAAAGGTGTAACAGATCAAACAGGCGAGCAATGTTTTTACCGCGTAGCGTATATAGTCTGGATTGGTAAAAGCATCGGCGACCATTGATGGCGGTTTGGCGGCGGGCGTTGGCGGCGTATTCGGGTTCATCTGGCCCAGTTGTAACAACGTCTGGCAGATATTCTCCAGGTTACATTCCCGTGCCGCCACCGCTTCACTTTCACTGATCCGCCAGTCGCTTTGCCAGCACTGACCTTCAGCAACGGCATGCTGCAGCTTGTTGATTTCTGAGGCTAATTTTTGCCGAAATTCAATAATTGCCTGAGAATCAGCAAAAGAGGTGGGATCGTAGCGATTCAGCGTCGAGTAAATGTAGGTTACCGTTGCCACGCAGCTTTGCCACCATGCGCTTTGAGTTCGCCAGTTGGCATCGTCCGCGAGACAAAAGACATTCAGTTTTTGCAGCGCCAGCGCCTCTCTTTCAATCCGCGTTTCGGGTAGCGGTGCGAGGCTGTCTGTCAGGTGACTAATGGCATCATCAAGCCGATCATTAAGCGCCTGATGCATTTGCGAAATGGCACGACTGGGAAACCACAGCACGCCGATTAACGTCATCAGCAAGGTTGGATAGAGGCCAACAACGATACACCACAGCGTTAAGCGCACGACCACTTCCGGATAGTCGAGCATGGCGGGGAAGGTTTGCCCGTAAATGGCGACAATGGCGACAGCGAAAAAGACCAGTCCCAGCCGATGGGTGCGCATCAAAAACATGCAGCCCATCAGGATCGGCCCGGCGATGATCAATCGGATCAACGGTTCGCCGTATGACCATTTGTAGATCAAAAACAGGCTGCCGATCTCCAGCACCGTGGCAACCACAAACAAGATCGCCACAAATTTGGTGTAAAACGCGTTCGACTGAATACCGTAAAACAGCACTGCCAGCGATAACGCCACAAAAGGGATCTCAAAAGTCATCGAGATCAGAATCACCAGCAGGCAGCCTACCCAGAGTTGCACGATCTGCGGCACGCGGCCGGGTCGCCGCTCGCTTAACTCTTCATGAAAGAACGCCAGCAGCCTGACCACCGGTAATGGCAGGGAGTTGAGCGCGCTCATTATTGCGGCTCAAGATTAGCGACTGCCGAAGCGCCGATGCGGAACATTTCCGGGTCAGGTTTATCGACCATGATTTTGACCGGAAAACGCTGGGCAACGCGGACCCAGTTAATAGAGCGAGAAACTTTCGGCAGGCCGCCCAGCACCAGGCCGCCGTCATTCGGTAGCACACCGTAGCCAATCGAATCCACTTTACCCTCGAAGGTTTTGCCGCTGTCACTCATCAGGCGAATCGTTGCGGGTGTACCTGAGCGAATATTTTTCAGATCGGTTTCGCGGAAGTTGGCGATCACGTACCAGTGACGAGTGTCGATTAGGGTAAAAATAGGGCGCATGGCAGAAGCAAATTGCCCGACGGAGGTTTTGAGGGAAATGACCCGGCCATCAAACGGCGCGCGAACGGTCGCCATTTCCAGATGCAGTTTGGTCAGGGCAATATCCGCTTCGACCGCCGCACGCTGGGCAACTAATACATCCACGCCGCTGACGGCGCTGGCGGCTGACTGCGCCTGTAACAATACGGCATTAAGATCCGCTTCTGCGGCGCGCTGCGCCGTTCTTGCACGGTCAACATCTTCCGCTGAGACAAAACCTTCTTTCAGTAATGGCTCGGTGCGGCGTAATGTATCTGTGGCCTGTTTCGCGGCGGCACGTGCTTTTTCTACCGTGGCATTAACCGAGTCGGCACCAAACTGTTGGGCGTCAACGCTACGCTGGGTGAGCATAATTTGCTTATCCAGCGCCGCGAGGGAGGCTTCAGCTTTCGCCAGATTGGCTTCGTACGGGCGCGGGTCAATGCGGAACAGCAAATCGCCCTGTTTGACTGCCTGGTTGTCGGTGACCGCCAGTTCTACAATGCGGCCGCTGACTTCCGGCACCACATCAATGGTATCTGCTGACGCGTAAGCGTCATTAGTTGATGGCGCACTGTCTACGCGCCAGATAACGAAAACAAGGGCAACCAGCGCCAACGCAACCACTAACAGAGCAGGGAATTTACTGCGAGGAGCTTTTTTCGGCGTACTTTCCATGAGCGCGTCTCAAATAGATTAGAAAAATGCCAGCCAGAACAGCATGGCGTAGACAGCAAAAAGGGCGGTATAAATAATTCCGACAAATGCCAGATTGATATTTGCCCGCTGAATAATTCGCCTCGTGATTAGCGTCAAAATAAGGCTGGCAATGGCGCAGAAAAACCAGCTGGGATAATAAGCGCCGATCACCGGGATTGCCGGAGATAATGAGCATCCCGAAACCATGAAGACGGGAATTATCCAGGCTGTTTTTTTGAGTTGCATCGCCATGCGAGAGAGAACTGTTGGCATATTAAATACATCCTGTTTGCTGCGAACAATATCTGTAGTGAATATCAATATCCATTGAAGGCGTCAGTATGGCTATTTTCTTGATGAATAAAAATAGCTTTATTCAGCCACCGCATTCATAACTTATATATTTTATGTGTTAATTGATTGTATGTATTTTTATAATAAATGCTTTTGGGGGCTTAAGCGCCCCCAAAAGTGAGTGGCATTAATTTGGGGTTACGATATTCACCCACAAATCGAAATTATCCAGACAGGCAATAATTTCTTCCAGTTTCGCGCCATTGCCAATAATTTTGGCTTTCTTCGCTTTTACCAGATCCGCCATTTTGGCTTGTCCTGTCAGCACGGCGTGCAGATCTTCACGGCTGATGTAGAAAGAGGCGTCGGCTTGCGGTTGCAGTGTTTTACGGTAGTTAAGCACGCTATCGTTCAGCGTCAGGTTGAGGTTATCGCCGTTGCTCATATTGAAGTTCAGGCTGATATTTTTACCCGCAGCTTTCGCGCTATCGAGGCGAACGGACATAAAGTCGAACAGCATTTCGACCGACATCCCGCGAATGGTGTCCGGGGAACCGGTGGTGCCGTGGCTGAACTTATGCACCCCTTCGCGCAGCTCTTTCGCGCCGGTCAGGTAGAAACCGCGCCAGGTGGCGGACTCGGCCTGATAGCCCAGCTGTTCAAAGTTATTCGCTTGCAGATTCTTCGCGACCTGGTCACCCGGGTTGGCGGCAATCACCTGTTTCAGCAGTTCTGCCGACCAGCGGTAATCACCTTGCTTGTTCGCTTCTTGCGCCAGGCTGATGACACGGGCAGAACCGCCCAGCGCCTGCACGTAACGTTTACCCATCTCCACCTGACCATACGGATGCAGGTTAGCCGGGTTACCGTCGTAATAGCCAAGATAGAAGTTATACACCGCGCGGGCGTTGTGGCTGACAGAACCGTAATAGCCACGGCTGGCCCAGTTATTGGCAAGTGCAGGCGGCAGTTTAATCATGTCGCCGATTTCATTCATGGTGTAGCCCTGGTTCGCCAGGTGCAGGGTCTGGTCGTGAATGTACTTGATAGTATCGCGATATTTACCAATATAATCATTGATATGCTTATTGCCCCGGACCGGCCAGGTGTGCGGCATAAACAGGACTTCCGCGTCGTTACCCCACATATCCAGCGTTTCGTTCAGATACTCGGTCCACTTGCTGGTGTCGCGGGTTTTCGCGCCGCGCAGAGTGTAGAAGTTGTGCAGGGTATGCGTGGCGTTCTCGGCGGTACACAGCGCTTTCAGGGCCGGAATATAGAAGTGCATTTCGGCTGGTGCTTCGCTACCTGGGGTCATCAGGAAGTCAAACTCCAGGCCGTCGATAATCATCTTCTCACCGGTTTTGGTGATGGTTTTGTTCGGTGCGATGATGCTCGGGTAGCCCGATGCCAGCGTTACGCCAAGACCATTGCCGATGTTACCCTGAGGGTTATGCGCCAGCAGCAGGCCGTAGGAGTAAAGTGCACGGTGGCTCATAATATTACCCGCCAGTACGTTTTCGCTGATGGCTTCGTCCATAAAGCCAGCAGGGGCGATAACCTGCACTTTACCGGATTTCACATCAGCTTCAGAGATAATGCCTTTCACGCCGCCATAGTGGTCGGTATGGCTGTGGGTATAAATAACCGCAACAATCGGTTTTTGCGGGCGATTTTGGAAGTAAAGGTCAAGGGCGGCTTTTGCGCTCGGTGGCGTCACCAGCGGGTCGATGACAATAATCCCGGTATCACCTTCGATAAAGGTGATGTTGGAGATATCCTGACCGCGAACCTGGTACATTCTGTCGGTGACTTTAAACAGGCCGGAAATACCGTTTAACTGCGACTGACGCCACAGGCTAGGGTTAACGGTTTCGGGCGCGGGCGCATTGATATCAAATTTATAATCTTCCCCGCGATAATATGGTTTGCCATTAGCATCGCGCAGAATACCTTCATCCAGCAGCGGAGCGATAAATCCACGCTGAGCGTCGTCAAAATCCTGACGATCGCTAAACGGTAATGATTTGGCGTAATTCTGATTAACCTGTTGGGTATATTGAGTGGCGGCTTTCGCTTCCTCTTTCGCGTTAGCGGTATTTACCATCATGCCGCTGGCGGCAGTTAACGCAATAACAATTCTGCTCAAACGGAATAACCGAGAGTTATTCATATAAATCTCCATTTATCATTTATGTCGTAAATATGTAATCCATACAAAATACGTCATTTAAAGCTGGGGTTATCATAATTGGGAATTTGCGACTTTAATAAGTGGAAGTGTGAGCTGAACGATCCATTTTATTAGGCATTTGTGCTGAAGAGAGAAAATTACGCGAATTTATTATCTCTGTAAATAATATGAGGTGTTTTATATATTTATTATATATATTGTACTTCGGCAAATACTGAGCACAATTTATCAATGCAACCGGTGTTTCTTTTTAAAAAACGTACCGGAGCAATGGGCGGTCATGTCGCTGGCACCGCAGGATTCTGCGTTGCTGTGCCAGCCTTTTATTCATGGTCAATGAGTGAGGTGATTGATAAAGACACCAGGTCGTCAGAGCGCACTGATTATCCGCATTATGCCAGTGAAGTTGCACTGGCTTTTGGTTCACGAGTGGTTGGCCTCGAACTGGCAAAAATGATTGTGGATGCGTGGCTGGGCGCACAGTACGAAGGCGGTCGTCATCAACAACGCGTGGAGGCGATTACGGCAATAGAGCAGCGGAGAAATTGAGATTCATCCACTACTTGCATGGATGAGTAATGATTAATGTGGATAGAGTTTCTTTTTGAGGTTGGCTAATGAAACGCTTTCCGCTATTTCTTTTATTCACCCTGCTCACGCTGTCCACCGTTCCGGCCCAGGCCGATATTATCGACGACACCATTGGCAATATTCAGCAGGCGATTAACGACGCTTATAACCCTGACCGTGGGCGAGACTATGAAGATTCGCGCGACGACGGCTGGCAGCGTGAAGTGAGCGACGATCGGCGCAGACAATATGACGACCGCCGCCGCCAGTTTGAAGATCGCCGCAGGCAGCTGGACGATCGCCAGCGCCAGCTTGATCAGGAGCGTCGGCAGCTAGAAGATGAAGAGCGGAGAATGGAAGATGAGTATGGGCGATGAGGTTGGGTATGGAGCAGGCATCGCCCCTCACCCCAATGGGGAGAGGGAGAAAACCAGCGCAATATTCAATATCGAGCACAATCGGTCCCCTCGCCCCTCTGGGGAGAGGGTTAGGGTGAGGGGGCCAGCGCGCACATTCCCTCTCATCACGCCACCCCAATCTCCATCCCATCAAATCCCGCCTCAAACCCCGACGGCAGTGCGTTTTCCATCAGCCACGCATCAAACTGGTGGCTGATATGGGTCAGAATCACCCGTGGCGAGCGGATAACCTGATTCAGCGCCAGCACGGTGTTTAAATCACAGTGACTACGTGGCGCATCCTCGCGCGGCGGGTGGCTGCAATCAATCACCATTACCTGCGGCTGATTATTGCGTAAAAATTTCAGCGTTTTTTCCGGCAAGCCTGCGGTGTCAGACAGCCACGCCACCCGGCTGTGTGCCGTTTCCAGCAGATAACCGAAGGTCAGTTTTGAGTGGTTGAGCGGCAGGGGCGTGACCTGTAACCCCTGCAAATCAAACACCACAAACGGTTCCACCGTGTGGCTGAAATCAAGCAGGCCCGGATGTTTAAACAGATCGTCGCAGCCCTGTTCATCCGGCGGGCCGTAAACCGGGATCGGATCGCCCACGCCCCAGCGCAGCGGGAATAGCCCCTGCACGTGATCCATATGGTAGTGCGTCAGCAAAAACTGCTGGAACGATCCGGGCGGCCAGCGATCGGCGAGATCGTGCAGCCCGGCGTCGATCAGGGTGATTGCGTCGTTAAACTTCACTACGCCGCTGCATGGCTGGCGGCGATACTGCGGTGAGCGCCGCGCTCTGGCGCAGGCTACGCACTCGCAGCCCCATGCCGGAACGCCTGTGCGCCGCCGGTGCCGGTGAGCGTGAGGGTCAGGCTCATGTTACAGCGCCTTGGTGAAGCGGAAGTGGCTCTGCTCGTAGCCTTCACGCAGGTAAAAACGGTGCGCGTCGTGGCGCTTCACGTTGGTGGAAAGTTCGGTCATTTCGGCCCCGGCCTGGCGGGCTTCTTCTTCTGCCCACGCCAGTAACTTACTGCCGACGTTCAGACCGCACGCCTGCGGCATCACCACCAGTTCCTGAATTTCGCCGATCCAGTTGACATGATGCAGATGAAACTGCAAATGCAGGCCGATCATGCCGACAACTTCGCCATCCAGCAGCGCCAGATGGTAGCGCATGCTCGGGTAGCGCATGCTCGGGTCGCGCAGGTTGGCGTTAAAGCCCACGCGAAACGCGTGGTGGTCAAACTCCGCCTGTTTTAGCTCACAAATCAGCGCGTAAACCGCGTCGGTATCGTACTGCGTGGCCGGGCGAAGCTCACAAGCAGGCATGGTGTTTCTCCTTCTGATGAATCAGCGTCAGCAGTGTGTCGACCGACTGGCGCAGGCTGCCGTCATTGTTGAGCGTATGGCAATCCTGTGGAGTATAGCGGGCGGCGCGCGCCAGCCGGGCGTTAATTTCACTGGTGTTTTCACGGCCACGGTTTTTCAGGCGCTGGCGCAGGATCTCCGGCGAAACCTGTAAACAGACGGGCAGCAGCGCCGATTGATAGCGCGCCCGTGCCTGCGGCAAATGCGCGCGTGAACCGTTGACGACTACGTCGAATCCAGCGTGCAGCCAGAGGTCAATCTCGATGCCGACGCCATAATACAGACCGTTAGCGTGCCAGCTTAAGGCCAGCAGGTTTTGCCCCGCGCGGGTAAAAAACTCCCGCTCACTCAGGGCGATATGGTTTTCACTTCCGGCGCTGGCGTCGCGCGTGATGTAGCGATGCGCCACCAGTAACTGCGTTTGTTCCCGCAGGCGGAGTTCCGCCAGCAGGCTGTCTTTCCCGGAGCCGGACGGCCCCATTAACCAAATCAGTTTTCCCATCATCAGAACACCCTTTTACCCTGACGCCAGACGTGGTCGATATGAATGTGATTGCCCTGGCGATGCGCCAGCACCAGGTCAGCGCGTTTACCCTCGCCAATCACCCCGCGATCCTGAAGATTCAGCGCCTGCGCCGGATTTTTGGTCACCAGCCTCACCGCCTGCGGTAGCGTAAAGCGGTTGCTCTCGTCATCGGCGACGCGGAACGCCGCATCCAGCAGGCTGGCGGGGTAGTAGTCGGAAGAGAGGATATCCAGCAGACCAAGCTGCGCCAGTTCACTGGCCGCCACATTGCCGGAGTGCGAGCCGCCACGCACGATATTTGGCGCACCCATCAGCACGTTCATGCCATGCTTACGCGAGGCTTCCGCCGCTTCGAACGTGGTGGTAAATTCGGCGATCACGCTGCCAAGTTGGTGGGATTCGGCAACGTGGGCGTGCGTGGCGTCATCGTGGCTGGCGAGCGCAATTTGTCGCGCGCGGCACAGGGCGGCGATGGATTCGCGATTCGGCTGCGACCAGCGTGCGGCGAGCGCCAATTGCTCTTCTTCGTACTGCTGCATCTGCGCATCGGTGAGGGAGTATTTGCCCTGATAATATTCGCGATACTTCTCGCGGTTAGCGAACTGGCGCTGGCCCGGTGAGTGGTCCATTAGCGACACCAGCGTCACCGGTTCGCGCTGAACCAGTTTTTCAAACAGCGGCAGTGTGGTGTGATGCGGCAGCTCGCAGCGCAGGTGCAGACGGTGCTCGGCGCGGTTGACGCCGCGTTTCTGCGTCTCTTCGATGGTGTTGATCATCTTCTCCAGATTCTCCAGCTGATCGCCGCCGTCGCGCACGTCGCCAATCGCCACCGCGTTCAGCACGGTGGTGATGCCGCTTGCCACCATCAGCGCGTCGTGGCTGCTCATCGCCGAATGGGCGGGCCAGTCGACTTTCGGGCGCGGGGTGAAGAATTTATCGAGGTTGTCGGTATGCAGCTCAATCAGGCCGGGTAGTAGCCAGCCACCTTCGCCGTCCATCGCTTCTGGCAGGCGGCTCTGGCTTTCGGCAAAGGCGCGGATTTCGCCATCCTGCACCTCCAGCGAACCGTGCACCACCTCGTTTTCCAGCACCAGCTTAACGTTATTGATAATCATGAAGAGGCTCCCATTGGGTGCAGGCGGTCGGCGACGTCATTACGTACAGCTTCGTCATGGAAGATGCCGACGATGGCTGCGCCACGGGCTTTGGCTTCGTGAATCAGTTCCACCACCGCGGCGCTGTTTTTGGCGTCCAGCGAGGCGGTAGGTTCGTCGAGCAGCAGAATGGGGTAGTCGACGATAAAGCCGCGGGCGATGTTGACGCGCTGCTGTTCGCCGCCGGAGAAGGTCGATGGTGCCAGGTGCCACAGGCGTTCCGGCACGTTCAGGCGGGTGAGAAGACGCGCGGCTTTAGCGGCGCAGGCTTCACGCGGAACGCCGGTATCGAGCAGCGGCTGCATCACCACTTCCAGTGCTGAGATACGCGGGATGACGCGCAGAAACTGGCTCACCCAGCCGACTGTGGTTTTGCGGATTTCCACCACTTTGCGCGCTGGCGCGGTGACCAGGTCTACCCACTCGTCACCGTGTTTGATCTGGATTTGACCTTCGTCGGGTAGATAGTTGGCGTACAGCGAGCGCAGCAGGGTTGATTTGCCGCTGCCGGAGTGACCGTGGAGCACCACGCATTCGCCTGCGTTGACGGTGAGCGAGGCACGTTGTAAGACGGGCAGGCGTACGCCGTTTTGCTGATGCAGGATGAAGGTTTTACTGACGTTTTGTACGTTAATCATTTTTCGCCTCGTGGTTCGGGTGTCGGATGCGACGCTGACGCGTCTTATCCGACCTACGGGGAGCGCATTTGTAGGCCGGATAAGGCGTTTACGCCGCATCCGGCACCGGCTCAATTCTGCAAAACCGATGACACCAGCAGTTGTGTATACGGATGGTGCGGGTCGTCGAGCACGCGGTCGGTTAACCCACTCTCCACCACTTGCCCCTGCTTCATCACCAGCAAACGGTCCGCCAGCAGGCGGGCGACGCCTAAATCGTGGGTGACAATCACTACCGCGAGGTTCAGCTCCACCACCAGGCCGCGCAGCAGGTCGAGCAGGCGTGCCTGTACCGACACATCCAGTCCGCCGGTCGGCTCGTCCATAAACACCAGCTTCGGATGCGTCACCAGGTTGCGGGCGATCTGCAAACGTTGCTGCATGCCGCCGGAAAAGGTGGTCGGCAGGTCGTCGATCCGGTTGGCGGGAATTTCCACCTCTTCCAGCCACTTCTGCGCGGTGGCACGAATATCGCCGTAATGACGTGCCCCGGTCGCCATCAGCCGCTCGCCGATATTGCCGCCTGCCGACACCTGGCGGCGCAGGCCGTCGAGCGGATGCTGATGCACTACGCCCCATTCGGTGCGCAGCAGGCGACGGCGGTCGGCCTCGCTCATTGCGTACAGCGAACGGCTCTCATAGTGAATCTCCCCCTGCTGCGGCGTCAGGCGCGCGGAGATTGATTTCAGCAGCGTGGTCTTTCCGGAGCCGGACTCCCCGACAATGCCCAGCACTTCCCCCGGCCATAAATCAAAAGAGACATCGCTAAAGCCTTTGCCCGGCGCGTAAAGGTGGGTCAGGTTATTGACCGAAAGTAACGGTTGATTCATTGGTTTTTTGCCTCGCTCTGTTGGCGGCAATAATCGGTATCGGAGCAGACAAACATGCGGTTTCCGGCGTCATCCAGCACCACTTCATCAAGATAGCTGTGGGTCGATCCGCAGATGGCGCATGGCTCATCCCACTGCTGAACGGTGAACGGGTGATCGTCGAAATCGAGACTTTCCACGCGGGTAAACGGCGGCACCGCATAGATGCGCTTCTCGCGCCCCGCGCCGAACAGTTGCAGGGCGGGCATCATGTCCATTTTTGGGTTATCGAATTTCGGGATCGGCGACGGGTCCATCACGTAGCGCCCGTTCACCTTCACCGGATAGGCGTAGGTAGTGGCGATATGACCGAAGCGGGCGATATCTTCATACAGTTTCACCTGCATCACGCCGTACTCTTCCAGCGCGTGCATGGTGCGGGTTTCCGTTTCGCGCGGCTCGATAAAGCGCAGCGGTTCGGGGATCGGCACCTGGAAGATAATGATCTGATCTTCGGTCAGCGGCGTTTCGGGGATGCGATGGCGCGTCTGGATAAGCGTCGCATCGTCCGTACGTTCAGTGGTGTTTACCCCGGTCACGCGCTTAAAGAAGTTGCGAATCGACACGGCGTTGGTGGTGTCGTCTGCGCCCTGGTCAATCACCTTCAGCACGTCGCTTTCGCCAATCACGCTGGCGGTGAGCTGAATGCCGCCGGTTCCCCAGCCGTAGGGCATCGGCATCTCGCGCCCGCCAAACGGCACCTGATAACCGGGGATCGCCACCGCTTTTAAGATGGCGCGGCGGATCATGCGTTTGGTCTGCTCGTCGAGGTAGGCAAAGTTGTAGCCGCTCAGATTAGCCATGGTTCTGCTCCTGTTGCAGACGTTTGAGTAGCTCCAGTTCGGCCTGGAAATCGACGTAGTGGGGGAGTTTGAGGTGCGAGACAAAGCCTGCGGCTTCGACGTTGTCGGCATGTGCCAGCACGAACTCTTCATCCTGCGCCGGGCCTGTCGCGTGCTCGCCGTACTCCGGAGCCTGCAACGCACGGTCAACCAGCGCCATCGCTTTGCGCTCGCTCATGCCGAACACCAGCCCGTAGCCGCGCGTGAAGTGCGGCGGCTCATCCGGCGGGTCAATAAAACCGTTGACCATTTCACACTCGGTCATCAGCAGTTCGCCGACGTTCACCGCAAATCCCAGCTCTTCCGGCATAATCGACACGTCGATGTAACCACTGCGGATTTCGCCCGCGAACGGGTGATTGCGTCCGTAACCGCGCTGGGTAGAGTAGGCCAGCGCCAGCAAATAGCCTTCGTCGCCGCGCATCAACTGCTGCAAACGGGAAGAACGTGAACAGGGGTAAACTGGCGGAGTGCGGGTGATGTCATCCGGCTGTGCGCCGCTATCCTCTTCAAACTTCGCCAGCCCCTGACGCGCCAGCAGGCTGAAAACGTGCGGCGACGGGGATTGTTCGCTGTCTGCGGTGGTCAGCGTCGGCGCTTCGCCGTTTGCCAGCAGGGTGAAATCGAGCAGGCGATGGGTGTAGTCGTAGGTTGGGCCAAGCAACTGACCGCCGGGAATATCTTTATAAACCGCTGAAATACGCCGTTCGAGACGCATCTCCGTGGTGTCGAGCGGCTCGCTTACCGCCAGCTTCGCCAGCGTGGTGCGGTAGGCGCGTAGCAGGAAAATCGCTTCGACGTTATCGCCGCTGGCCTGTTTCAGCGCCAGCGCCGCCAGTTCGCGGTCGGCAATGCCGCCTTCGGTCATCACGCGATCTACTGCAAGATTAAGCTGCTGTTCAATCTGGGCGACGCTCAGTTCAGGCAAATCGGTATTGCCCCGGCGTCGGCTCTCTTGCAGGGCGTGGGCGGCGTCGATCTCCTTCTCGCCCCCTTTCACGGCAACGTACATCAGCACACCTCCACATGAGTGGTTCGCGGGATAGCCAGCAGCCGCTCGCCGCAGGTCAGGATCAGGTCGATGCCGAGCGGGAACGGGTGCGGGCGCTCGGTGAGTTCGTGCAGAATGCACTCCGGCAGCTGCGGAGCGATCATTCGTTCTTCGGCAATACCCGCGCCAGTAAGGCGCAGCATGCGCCCGCCGCTCAGGCTGACGACCTGTAAAATCAGCGTCGCGCCCGCTTCCGGCGCAACAGCGGTGCCGCTGGAAAGAGCGTTGAGCTGTTCGCTGGAAATCGCCTCATCCGTTACCGCGAAGGTCGCCAGTTCCGACTGATTGACCAGCGGCGCGTTGGTATGAAAACGCAGGCTCTGGCTGACGATATCGTTACTTAATGGCGCGGAAAGCCACACCGGCGTGTCGTTATCAGCCAGCGTCAGCAGCACGCTGGTGGTGGCGATATTCAGCGGCTGCCAGCCGCGTTTGAGCTGATGCAGGGCGACAATCACGCCCGGCTCGCTCATGGCCTTTAACAGGCGACGAAAACTGTGCTGGGCATCCTGCACAGGAAGCATAAAAGCGGTTTCCAGGGTCATGCGTTGTCTCCGCGAACCATCGTAAAGAAGTCGACCCGGCTGGCGTTCACTTCGGCCTGGCGTGCGGCAATGCGTGCCATACGGTCAGCGTCCAGTGGGGCAATAAGGGTTTCTGATAAGTTTTGAAAATGGCGAGATTGCTGCATCAACGCGTCAATCAGCGCGCAGCGTTCGGCGTGCTGTTTGTCGCGCCCCAGCACCCAGCTGTAGCCGAGGGGGCCGTCAGTCAGGCGTACGGCGGCGCGGGTCAGCGTGGCGTCGCCGGCAAAAAAGCGTTCGCCGGTACCGCCCATTCGCGGCTGAATCTGTACCAGGCCGGTTTCGGCGGTGCGGATCACTTCATAGTTGGCGGTGATGTTCAGCGCGTTCAGGCGGGCTGCCAGTTCAGCCGGTTGGCTGTGCGCCAGCATGGACATCCAGTGCTGGCGGGTCGCGATATCTGCGTGCATTCAGTGCTCCATAGTGAATTCAATCATGTCGGCGCGCGTCAGGCTGACGGAGTACTCCGCCGGGCTGCTTTCACCGTCACGGTGGTTAAGGGTGCGCACGCACAGCAGCGGCGACATATTCGGGATTTCAAGACGCTGGCACTCTTTGGCCTGGGCGCGGCGGGCGCTGATCCGCGTCTGGCTGCGGCGCAGCGCAATCCCGGTTTGCTCGCGCAGAAAATCGTGCAGCGAGCCGCTGTCGAAGCGTTGCAGCGTCGGCCAAAGGGTGAGGTCCGCAAAGTAGTGGTCGATTAAACAGAGCGCGATGCCGTTGACCCGGCGCAGGGTGCGCAGGTGGATGACGTTCTCCCCCTCGGTTATCCCCAGCGCGTCAGCGACGTGACCAGATGCCGGGCGCAGCACCGACAGCAGTTTTTCGCTGGTGGGATGGCTGCCCTGATCCAGCAGGTTCTGGCTAAAACGCGCCTGGGCGTTGAGCGGGTAATCGAACGGGCGCATCAGCACCAGCACGCCGACGCCCTGACGGCGCTGTACCCAGCCTTTTTCCACCAGTTGGTCGATGGCGCGGCGCAGGGTGTGGCGATTTACCTCAAAGCGCGCCGCCAGCTGCTGCTCGGCGGGAAGATAGTCGCCGCAGCGATAGTGTTGACGAAGCTCCTGCTCAAGTTTTGCGGCTATCTCCTGATAGCGTGTTGGGTAGCTGGTCGGATGTGTAGACAAGTGCATAGATATCAATGCCTCGCTTATCAGATAAAGTGCTTACGCAACCGTTGAGAGAGGAAATCCAGCAGGCTGACCGTGACGATGATAAGCACCATCAGGGCGCAGGTTTGTTGGAACTGAAAACCGCGAATCGCTTCCCACAGGGTGACGCCGATCCCGCCTGCACCGACCATGCCGACGACGGTCGCCGAGCGGACGTTGGATTCGAAGCGATAGAGGGAGTAGGAGATCAGCAGCGGCATTACCTGTGGCAGCACGCCGTAAAGGATCTCTTCCAGCTTGTTGGCGCCGGTGGCGCGAATGCCTTCTACCGGGCCGGGTTCGATCGCTTCCACCGCTTCGGAAAGCAGCTTGGAGAGCACGCCGGTGGTGTGGATAAATAGCGCCAGCACGCCAGCGAACGGGCCGAGACCGACGGCGACCACGAACAGCATGGCGAAGACCATTTCGTTAATGGCGCGGCAGGCATCCATCAGGCGGCGAACGGGCTGGTAAACCCACCACGGCACCAGGTTTTCGGCGCTCATCAGACCGAAGGGGATGGAGAGAACCACTGCCAGCGCGGTGCCCCAGACGGCGATTTGCAGCGTGACGGCCATTTCGGTGAGGTAATCCTGCCACTGGCTGAAATCGGGCGGGAAGAAGTCGGCAACGAAGGTTGCCATGTTGCCGCCGTCTTTAATCAGCGTAAGCGGGGCCATTTCCGCGCCCTGCCACGAGACGACCAGCACGGCGAGAACAACGGCCCAGCTCAGAAGCGAGAACCAGCTACGCTTGGGTGGGGCGATGGTGATGGTTTGCATGTTTGGCTCCGTTTAATGTTTTCTCCCTCTCCCTGTGGGAGAGGGCCGGGATGAGGGCATCAGCGTGCGCATTTTCCCCCTCACCCTAACC
>NZ_MIIV01000187.1:0-3415 GCF_001743015.1 Shigella sp. FC1567 | reverse complement strand
GTGCGTACCGGGCTGAGAGGCGGTGTAAGTGAACTGTAGTTGCCATGTTTTACGGCAATGAGAGCAGAGATAGCGCTGATGTCCGGCAGTGCTTTTGCCGTTACGCACCACGCCTTCAGTAGCGGAGCAGGAAGGACATCTGATGGAAATGGAAGCCACGCAAGCACCTTAAAATCACCATCATACACTAAATCAGTAAGTTGGCAGCATTACCTTTATAGTGCATCTACCATATCCCGTACCTGAGATAATAACGACTGATAATAGCTCGCATGAAGTTCTTCCCCATCGAATACCACTGTATTACACAAGAAAGTGACATCGGCATCTTCAATACCAAGATAACTGCACATATTTTTCAAATAATCGCTTATATTTTTTTCCCAGCCCATCTGGACAAATGATTCTTTGTCTCCTCCAACCAGCGCCACCCAACGAACTTTATTGAATGGTAATTTGTGCCCATCTCCATAAGCCAGCCCATTATTCCATACTCTGTCAATATATCCTTTTAGCATTGCCGGGAAGCTGTACCACCAGAGAGGAAAAACCACCACTAACGTGTCATGTTCAAGCAGCTCTGAATAAAGCTGATGAACCTCTGGAGAATAACGTTTATCCATATTCTTCCAGTCTGGTTCATCTTCCGGCGTCATCACTGGGTTGAAATTACGCCGATATAAATCGAGTTCCGTCACCTGTATTTTCCGCTCCATTGCCCGCTGATGGATCGCATCAGCAATATGTGCGGTCAATGAATCATGACGAGGATGGGCCCATACCAAATAAATACGTTCAGACTGCATAATTTTACCTCCACGTTAAGTTCTGGAGCGCACTTTACGCAGGCGGCATAATCCTGTAAACGTGATGATTCAGGATGAGTTAATGAAGGATTTTCACTAATGCGGATGAATATGTCTGACTTTGCCACTTTCTTTGCCGTGGCCCGTAATCAAAGCTTTCGTGCAGCGGGCGATGAGTTAGGCTTATCCTCGTCCGCCATTAGCCATAGTATTAAAACACTGGAACAACGTCTTAAAATTCGCTTATTCAATCGGACAACCCGAAGCGTATCGTTAACGGAAGCGGGTTCTAATCTCTATGAACGATTGCGCCCAGCTTTCGACGAAATTCAGATCATGTTAGATGAGATGAATGATTTTCGTCTGACACCGACAGGAACGCTCAAAATCAATGACGCCCGGGTAGCTGCACGTATATTTTTAATGCCTTTACTGGTTGGTTTCACACGTGAATATCCTGATATTAAAGTCGAGCTCACAACTGACGACTCTCTTGTCGATATCGTCCAACAGGGCTTTGACGCTGGCGTTCGACTTAGTGGCATCGTCGAAAAAGATATGATCAGCGTGGCGATCGGCCCGCCAGTGAAATTATGTGTAGCAGCAACGCCAGAGTACTTTGCAAGATATGGCAAACCCCGCCATCCTCATGATCTGCTTAATCATCAATGTGTTGTTTTTCGTTATCCCAGCGGCAAACCTTTCCACTGGCAATTTGCAAAGGAGCTGGAAATTGCTGTCGCAGGAAATATCATTCTGGATGATGTTGATGCTGAACTGGAGGCCGTTTTGATGGGTGCTGGTATCGGGTATCTGCTCTATGAACAGATCAAGGAGTACCTTGATACTGGTCGTTTAGAATGTGTACTGGGAGACTGGAGCACAGAGCGTCCAGGCTTCCAGATCTATTATCCAAACCGCCAGTATATGTCCTGCGGCTTGCGCGCATTTCTCGATTATGTAAAAACGGGTCAGATCAGCCAGAGTCAGCGTCACCGACCACAATAATTATTTACTATTCGCTTTACGCGCCAGCAGCGGGAAAATCAGTCCTAATCCTACCAGCACAAACGGCGTTGCAACATTCAGCGCCAACTGGAAGGTCCACTCTGCAGTGAAGGCTTCCATTTTCGGGAAGATCCCCGTCAAACAGGCAAAGGCGGTAAAGGCAAAACACCAAATCCCGACGGTCATTGCCAGAGGCTTATTACGAATAAAGACATATTCTGGTTTATATTTCTGCGCCAGGCGAACGACTGCAATAAATGCAACAAATACCCATAAATAACGCAGCGGCATCACTACCGAGTTAAGATTCAACAGCCATTTATAGAGATTGTTCATATCACCGATGCCGAGAGTCGGCAGCATAATCAGAATTGCCACCTGCACCAGGGTCAGAAAATAGCCATTAACGGGCGTACCAGAAGCGTTGGTACGACATAAACTGGCTGGAATATATTTGCTGTCAGCATCACCTAATAGCACTTTAAGCGGGGCATCAATCGAGAATACCAGCGCAGCTACTTGTCCCAGGGTATTCGCAATGGCGTAAATCACCATTAAAGTATTACCCATGTTGTAATACTCGCCCAGCTTCTGAAAGGCGTAATATTGACCGTTAGTCATTAAGTCATCCGGGATATTACGCGAGTCAAACATCATCCCCATCGCCAGTGAGCCCAGAATGGCACAAACCGCAACCATCACCGCCAGGCATAACATCCCTTTTGGAAATTCTTTTCCTGGGTTGCGCGTTTGATTAACGTAAGGAGAAATCTTCTCTGCTCCGCCAACCGCGAAAACCAGCATTGAAATAGTGGTAATGTAGGTAAAGTCGATATGAGGAATGAACGTTTCCCAGGTAATGTTTGTGGTCGCAATATGCACTTCAGTAATCGCAGGCGCGGTTACCGCCATCGCCACATACAGGAGCGACATAACAAACATCGCAATCCCTGCCACAGAACCGACGATTTTCAGCGATTTCATACCGCGTGAAGCAACCCACATAAAGAAGATAAACAGCACCAGCGTTAACCCCTGTAACGCTACGACTGAATATTCTTTGATTAGCGAACCGTCGCCTTTCATCGCCCAACCGAGCGCAATCAGAATTGCCTGGGGTTTTTGTGCCAGATAGGGAATATGCACCACCCAGTAGGTCCACGCGGCGAGATAAGCCAGTCCGGGTCCCATCGTGTGTTTAATCCAGGTACTGACCCCGCCCTTCCCATCTTTGAAGGTCGAGCCTAACTGACCAACAATTAGCGCATAAGGTGTGAAATAGAGCGCAAAGATAAACACCCATGAAAAAACAACCACCAGCCCCTGGTAGACTGGCCCCCTGAATCTCCAGACAACCAGTATCACTTAAATAAGTGATAGTCTTAATACTAGTTTTTAGACTAGTCATTGGAGTACAGATGATTGATGTCTTAGGGCCGGAGAAACGCAGACGGCGTACCACACAGGAAAAGATCGCAATTGTTCAGCAGAGCTTTGAACCGGGGATGACGGTCTCCCTCGTTGCCCGGCAACATGGTGTAGCAGCCAGCCAGTTATTTCTCTGGCGTAAGCAATACCAGGAAGGAAGTCTTACTGCTGTG
>NZ_MIIV01000186.1:0-3500 GCF_001743015.1 Shigella sp. FC1567 | reverse complement strand
CGAACTCCGCCTTCGCAAAATAAGCGGAAGCCTGGCGAAGGATATCGTTACTGCGGCGCAGTTCACGATTTTCACGTTCCAGCTCTTTCAGACGCTGACGTTCAGCGGTGGTGAGCCCGCCATCACCGCCTCCGGTATCCCGCTCATGCTGGCGTACCCAGACACGCAGAGTCTCCGGTGTACAGCCAATCTTTGGGGCAATGGAACAAATTGCCGCCCACTGTGAGTCATATTCGCCCTGACTTTCCAGAACCATACGAATCGCCCTCTGACGGACTTCGGGGGAAAAACGAGTATTTTTAGTCATCCTGTTTACCTCTTTCTCAGGGAGTTTAGTCTCCAGGATTCCCGGGGCGGTTCAAAGGGCCTTCCCGAGAGTGGTAAAGGAGAGGCCCTGGAAATACCCCACAGCCCCGAAAAAGAGCCAGTCAGTTGCTTAACTGACTGGCATTACAGCCTCCGGGATGGCATTTTTTATGGTTGAGTTACCAGCGGCCGGATGCGCCGCCACCTCCAGAAGAACCGCCACCGCCGCTAAATCCGCCGCCACTTGAGCCTCCACCGGAACCGCTGTTGTCTGAATGATAACTTTTACCTGATGCTCTTTTCTGAAGTACACATAAACAGGTAAAGACCATAAATATGGTGAAAGTAAAAAAGAAGGAAAATACAGCAATGGAAAAAATTTTATCGGAGAACAGGAATAAATCTAAAAGATAGATTGCTGAAATACAGACTCCACTTTTACATGCGCGACAAAAATTACTGCCTTGATGAAAAAACCAGAAAGGGAAGAACATCACTGCAAATACCCAAAAAATAGCAAAGTAATAATGATCACTGGAAGACGCTGATTCACTTTCTGAAGGATTAGTCGGATATTGGTGTTGTGAAGTGAGTTGGTTATTCAAAGCGTTTATAGCTAGCTCTAATCCCTGAGCAAATTTTTGTTGTTTAAATGCGGGTATCATGTTGCTACGGATGATATCTCCAGCCAGAGCATCGGTTACCTTTTCTTCCAGCCCATAACCTACCTGGATGCGGACAGTACGATCTGACCAGGCAACAATGATCAGTATCCCATCATTACGTTTGGCATCTCCTAAACGCCAATTGTCAAAAACTCTTGTAGCATATTGTTCAATTGTCTCGTCTTTGGTTGTGGGAACAATTAATACAGCAATTTGCACTTGGGTATTATTGAAAATAGATTCTAACTTGTGCGTCAGTTCTTTCTTTTCTTGTGAGTTTAAGCTACTCGTAAGATCCGTAACTTGTTACTGTAATTGTGGGACAATAGTTGGTTGGGCTGCAACAAAGGAACATACGAAAGTGAACATTAGTATGAAATAGCGCATTATAAATTTCTCATTAAATCTGGATAAATAAATTGACGGCGGCATCGGTAATTTTAGACTCGTTATCATTAAAAACTAATACAGAAAAAATAAATATAATTTTGGTGAATGTTTTGACATGATTAAATCCATTTTCTTTATTTTCTTCTGACATAATACGTTACTCCCTTTAATTATTAACGATATGTTTCGCATTTTTCTTTAAATCTGCATGTAACAGAATGTTAATAAGGCATGATTGTTGCGGCAGGATCTGCAATAATTAACAATTATCCACTTCACAGAGAATGCTATGCAGTACCCGATTAACGAGATGTTCCAGACCCTGCAAGGTGAGGGTTACTTTACCGGCGTCCCCGCCATTTTTATTCGTTTACAGGGATGCCCGGTTGGCTGTGCCTGGTGCGACACCAAACACACCTGGGAAAAGCTTGAGGATCGGGAAGTCTCCCTTTTCAGCATTCTGGCGAAGACCAAAGAGAGTGATAAGTGGGGGGCGGCGAGCAGTGAAGATTTGCTGGCTGTCATTGGTCGGCAGGGATATACCGCGCGGCATGTGGTGATTACGGGTGGTGAGCCTTGCATTCATGATTTGCTGCCACTGACTGACCTGCTCGAAAAGAACGGTTTTAGCTGCCAGATCGAAACCAGTGGAACTCATGAAGTACGCTGCACACCGAATACCTGGGTTACCGTATCGCCAAAGCTGAACATGCGCGGCGGCTATGACGTGTTGTCACAGGCACTGGAGCGAGCCAACGAAATCAAGCATCCAGTGGGGCGCGTACGCGATATTGAAGCACTCGATGAACTATTGGCAACGCTGACCGATGATAAACCGCGAGTCATTGCACTGCAGCCGATTAGCCAAAAGGATGATGCCACACGTTTGTGCATTGAAACCTGCATTGCGCGTAATTGGCGTTTGTCGATGCAAACACATAAATATCTAAATATTGCCTGATTAAACATTTATAAGCGTTATAAATGGGTGGAACCTGTAAAGACTTCTACTCATTTATATTGTTTGTCGCCTCTGAAAACTCCTCCATTTTACCCATCCAGGGCTAATCATTAGCATTATCTACAAATTCTGTGGCATTAATTTTTCGCTGGAGTGAAAATTATTGCGGTAAAGTTTGGTAGATTTTAATTTGTATAGAGTTATTTTAAATATTTACCTTTTTAATCAATGAATTAAGTACTCTTTAACATAATGGATGTGTTGTTTGTGTGATACTGTAAAGTTGGTAGATTGTTACTGGCTTAAAAAATCATTAATTAATAATAGGTTATGTTTACAGAGTTCCCCGCGCCAGCGGGGATAAACCGAGTTACAACCCTTTGAGGCGGGCAAGAGCTGGGAGTTTCCCGCGCCAGCGGGGATAAACCACCATATAACCCGTTATCTCTTTCTCAAGTTTTTATATTAGCAGTACTTGTAATAAGCAACATATCCACGTAACACCTCATGTTCAAAATAGTTCTCCATGCCAGAGAGGTTCACAATTATCGATACAAAAAATTAAATTTAATCAAAGTGTTATTTGTATGATTCTTAAATCGTTAAGAAATTTTAATCTATTATTTTTTTAATATTGAATTAATGCCTGTTAATTTTTTCTTTAGAATAACAGTATATTTTTTAAGCTTGTTATTCATTGGTTAAGTAATAAATCTGGAAGTTTGTCTTTGTTTTGAGGCTAATGAGTGGTTTTACATAACCGCCTCTATACGCTGTTGATGAATAGTTCTTATGAATAAAGATATCCAGTTCATACTTTAAGTGAAAATTGATAAAGTGCGATTCGTATTGTCTTTTATTCTAAAGACATCGAGTGTAGTTAATATTCCTTGTAAAAACAGGGATAAACCGAACTAGTTAAAGTTTTTGGTAATGACTCCAACTTACTGATAGTGTTTTATGTTCAGATAATGCCCGATGACCTTGTCATGCAGCTCCACCGATTTTGAGAACGACAGTGACTTCCGTCCCAGCCTTGCCAGATGTTGTCTCAGATTCAGATTATGTCGCTCAATGCGCTGAGTGTAACGCTTGCTGATAACGTGCAGCTTTCCCTTCAGGCGTGATTCATACAGCGGCCAGCCATCCGTCATCCATACCACGACCTCAAAGGCCGA
>NZ_MIIV01000185.1:0-3528 GCF_001743015.1 Shigella sp. FC1567 | reverse complement strand
TTTCTGGTGCGTACCGGGCTGAGAGGCGGTGTAAGTGAACTGTAGTTGCCATGTTTTACGGCAATGAGAGCAGAGATAGCGCTGATGTCCGGCAGTGCTTTTGCCGTTACGCACCACGCCTTCAGTAGCGGAGCAGGAAGGACATCTGATGGAAATGGAAGCCACGCAAGCACCTTAAAATCACCATCATACACTAAATCAGTAAGTTGGCAGCATTACCGAAATAATTTTATATTTAGTGTGTTGTTTTTTATCAGAATAAATAACGTCTTCTGATGCGTTTAAAACGTCAGAAAGATAAAAATATCATGTGAATAAAAAAAGAACAGGTAGAGCATTAACATTATCTTAAATAATAAATAGAGGCAAAAAGATTATTTTCTTTTTGCGTTTCCTTTCAAATGAAAACGATCGTCGTCTAAAATCAGCAGTACCCCCGACAAACTCAGGGATTTTGTGTATAATTGCGGCCTTTTTCGGCAATCTGCCGTTTTTTGGCGCTTTTGCCCTGCTGACTTTTGAGGAAATCCACATGTCATTACCACACTGCCCAAAATGCAACTCCGAATACACTTACGAAGATAACGGCATGTACATCTGCCCGGAATGTGCCTACGAATGGAACGACACAGAACCTGCACAGGAAAGCGACGAGCTGATCGTTAAAGATGCTAACGGCAATCTGCTGGCTGACGGCGACAGCGTTACCATCATTAAAGATCTGAAGGTGAAAGGTAGCTCTTCGATGCTGAAAATTGGCACCAAAGTGAAAAACATCCGCCTGGTTGAAGGCGACCATAACATCGATTGCAAAATCGACGGTTTTGGTCCGATGAAACTGAAATCTGAGTTTGTGAAAAAGAACTGATTGTATTGTGATCGGTAAGCCGGATAAGGCGCTCGCGCCACATCCGGCAACGATGCCGACTGCCTGATGCGACGCTGACCGCGCCTTATCAGGCTTCCCTCTCATCTGTATAAATTTCGAACTACACTTAACTGGCTTCTCTTAACTGAGGTCACCATCATGCCGTTAAGTCCCTACCTCTCTTTTGCCGGTAACTGTTCCGACGCGATTGCCTATTATCAACGTACGTTGGGCGCGGAACTGCTCTATAAAATCAGCTTCGGCGAAATGCCAAAATCAGCGCAGGACAGCGCCGAGAACTGCCCTTCCGGAATGCAATTTCCCGATACCGCCATCGCCCACGCCAACGTGCGCATTGCCGGAAGCGACATCATGATGAGCGATGCTATACCGTCAGGAAAAGCCAGCTACTCCGGCTTTACGCTGGTGCTCGATTCGCAACAGGTCGAAGAAGGAAAACGCTGGTTTGATAACCTTGCCGCTAACGGAAAAATTGAAATGGCCTGGCAGGAAACTTTCTGGGCGCATGGCTTCGGCAAAGTCACCGATAAATTTGGCGTACCGTGGATGATTAATGTCGTCAAACAACAACCAACGCAATAACCCGCCGGGAGGCCCGCCCTCCCGCACTGTCATCGAATTCCCGTTAACTCTTCATCTGTTAGTCACTTTTAATTAACCAAATCGTCACAATAATCCGCCACGATGGAGCCACTTTTTTAGGGAGGCTGCATCATGCAAACGATTATCCGTGTCGAGAAGCTCGCCAAAACCTTCAATCAGCATCAAGCGCTGCATGCGGTTGATCTGAACATTCATCACAGTGAAATGGTGGCTCTGCTTGGGCCGTCGGGTTCCGGCAAATCCACACTTTTACGTCACTTAAGCGGTTTGATTACCGGCGATAAATCCGCCGGCAGCCATATCGAGCTGCTGGGCCGCACAGTCCAGCGCGAAGGCCGTCTGGCGCGCGATATCCGCAAAAGCCGCGCCCATACCGGCTACATCTTCCAACAATTCAACCTGGTGAATCGCCTGAGCGTACTGGAGAACGTGCTGATTGGCGCGCTCGGCAGCACGCCGTTCTGGCGCACCTGTTTTAGCTGGTTCACCCGCGAGCAGAAACAACGCGCGTTACAGGCGCTGACCCGCGTTGGCATGGTGCATTTTGCCCATCAACGCGTTTCCACCCTCTCCGGCGGACAGCAGCAGCGTGTGGCGATTGCCCGCGCGCTGATGCAGCAGGCGAAGGTGATTCTGGCCGATGAACCCATCGCCTCGCTGGACCCGGAATCCGCCCGCATCGTGATGGACACCCTGCGCGACATCAATCAGAACGACGGCATCACCGTAGTCGTCACGCTGCATCAGGTGGATTACGCCCTGCGCTACTGCGAACGCATCGTCGCCCTGCGCCAGGGGCACGTTTTCTACGACGGCAGCAGCCAACAGTTTGATAACGAACGTTTTGACCATCTCTACCGCAGCATTAATCGCATCGAAGAGAACGCGAAAGCTGCCTGACATCCCCATCATTGAGGAAAACGAATGAACGCTAAGATAATTGCCTCGCTGGCCTTCACCAGCATGTTCAGCCTCAGCACCCTGTTAAGCCCGGCACACGCCGAAGAGCAGGAAAAGGCGCTGAATTTCGGCATTATTTCAACGGAATCACAGCAAAACCTGAAACCGCAATGGACGCCATTCTTACAGGATATGGAGAAGAAGCTGGGCGTGAAGGTGAACGCCTTCTTTGCCCCAGACTACGCAGGCATTATCCAGGGAATGCGCTTCAATAAAGTGGATATCGCCTGGTAAGGCAACCTGTCGGCAATGGAAGCGGTGGATCGCGCCAACGGCCAGGTCTTCGCCCAGACGGTCGCGGCGGATGGATCGCCAGGTTACTGGAGCGTGTTGATCGTCAACAAAGATAGTCCGATCAACAACCTGAACGATCTGCTGGCGAAGCGGAAAGATCTCACCTTCGGCAATGGCGATCCTAACTCCACCTCTGGCTTCCTCGTCCCCGGTTACTACGTCTTTGCCAAAAACAATATCTCCGCCAGCGACTTTAAGCGCACCGTCAACGCTGGGCATGAAACCAACGCGCTGGCCGTCGCCAACAAGCAGGTGGATGTTGCCACCAACAACACCGAAAACCTCGACAAGCTGAAAACCTCCGCGCCAGAGAAGCTGAAAGAACTGAAGGTGATCTGGAAGTCGCCGCTGATCCCAGGCGATCCGATCGTCTGGCGCAAGAATCTCTCCGAAACCACCAAAGACAAGATCTACGACTTCTTTATGAACTACGGAAAAACGCCGGAAGAGAAAGCGGTGCTGGAACGCCTGGGCTGGGCCCCGTTCCGCGCCTCCAGCGACCTGCAACTGGTGCCGATTCGCCAGCTCGCACTGTTTAAAGAGATGCAGGGCGTAAAAAGCAATAAAGGACTGAATGAGCAGGACAAGCTGGCGAAAACCACCGAGATTCAGGCGCAGCTGGATGACTTGGACCGCCTGAACAACGCGTTAAGCGCGATGAGTTCGGTGAGTAAAGCGGTGCAGTAATGTGCTCGATCGGTCCCCTCTCCCTTGAGGGAGAGGGTTAGGGTGAGGGGGAAATGCGCACGCTGATGCCCTCATCCCGGCCCTCTCCCACAGGG
>NZ_MIIV01000184.1:0-3537 GCF_001743015.1 Shigella sp. FC1567 | reverse complement strand
TTTCTGGTGCGTACCGGGCTGAGAGGCGGTGTAAGTGAACTGTAGTTGCCATGTTTTACGGCAATGAGAGCAGAGATAGCGCTGATGTCCGGCAGTGCTTTTGCCGTTACGCACCACGCCTTCAGTAGCGGAGCAGGAAGGACATCTGATGGAAATGGAAGCCACGCAAGCACCTTAAAATCACCATCATACACTAAATCAGTAAGTTGGCAGCATTACCAAAATAGCCGTAAATTACAGGAATTGATTTGGGATAAGTTGGTTGCATATGTCAATGATTTTAACTTAAGCAATCAAGAAAAATCACGCTTAATACTAAGGTTATTTGATGATGTTAAGTTGCTATTTAATGAAGTGCCTGTCAGCATTTTAGTAAATGATATTTTTTTGAAGGATTTTTTCATGAAGCAACCTGATTTTGCGAAGTGGTACTTCTATCAATTACTTAAGAAGTATGAGGGCGAACAGCTGTATCTTAATGAGTTAGGATATGTTTATGGTAATGAAGAAAAAACAAATGAAATTGTAAATAACAATCCGGGTTATGTCGTTGAGATTTTTGAAGAAAAGATGGGTAATGAATTAAAAATTAGAACAAGAATGATGGAAATCCTCCGGGATGGGAAAATAAATATATGTGAATATATTAATAAAGAACAGTTAGAAAAATTAAATCCTCCGGAAGATTTACGTATAGCAATAAAAAAATTGGGGTGGAATAATTGAACTATTACTGCATAAAATAATGTGATGCCGGGATGTTTTTGTATTTCCCGGCATCTTTATTGCGATATCAATTATTTACTGAGCGTCGCGACCATCACCGCTTTGATGGTATGCATGCGGTTTTCCGCCTGATCAAAAACAATGCTGGCGGCAGATTCGAAGACCTCATCAGTCACTTCCATTCCGCCATGTAGGCCAAACTCTTCCGCCATTTTCTTACCAAGCGTCGTCTGGTCGTCATGAAACGCGGGCAGGCAGTGGAGGAATTTGACCTCCGGGTTACCGGTCAACTGCATCATCTTGCTGTTCACCTGATAATCACGCAGTAATGCAATCCGTTCTGCCCATTTCTCTTTTGCTTCCCCCATCGACACCCATACATCGGTATAGATAAAGTCAGCACCTTCAACTCCTTTGGCTACATCTTCCGTCAGCGTAATATTCCCGCCATTTTGCTGTGCCAGGGCGCGGCATTCCGTAACCAGCGCAGCTTCCGGCCAGCATGCCTGTGGCGCGACCAGACGCAAATCCAGACCGGTAAGCGCCGCAGCTTCGAGCATCGAATTGCCCATGTTGTTACGTGCGTCACCTGCATAGACCAGCGTCATTTCGTTGAATGCTTTACCGGGTAAATGCTCCTGCATGGTGAGGAGATCCGCCAGCAACTGCGTGGGGTGAAACTCATTGGTCAGGCCGTTCCATACCGGCACGCCAGCGTATTCCGCCAGTGTTTCGGCAATCTCCTGACCATAGCCGCGATACTGAATACCGTCATACATGCGACCCAGCACGCGGGCAGTGTCTTTAATCGACTCTTTATGACCAATCTGACTGCCGCTTGGGCCGAGATAAGTAACGCGAGCACCCTGGTCATATGCGGCAACTTCGAAAGAGCATCGGGTACGGGTCGAGTCTTTTTCGAAGATGAGCGCGATGTTTTTACCAGTGAGTTTGGCTTCTTCTTTGCCGCTTTTCTTATCGGCTTTCAGCTTCGCGGCTAACTGCAGCAGGCTGTTGAGTTCAGCTGGCGTGAAATCGAGTAATTTCAGGAAATGCTTATGATAAAACCCGGACATAGATCCCTCCTGTGGCTAACGCCTCAATGAATTAAAATTCAATTTATATGGATGATTATTCATTTGCAAGTCTAAAGCATAAATCTTTGTCACAAAGGTGGAGGCAATGTCAGTGGTATGTGACAATAAGAGTATCGGCAGGACATTAAGAGGAATGAGCCATGGCAAACCCGGAACAACTGGAAGAACAGCGTGAAGAAACTCGTTTGATTATTGAAGAATTACTGGAAGATGGCAGCGATCCGGACGCGCTGTACACCATCGAACACCATCTTTCCGCAGACGATCTGGAAACCCTGGAAAAAGCAGCAGTTGAAGCGTTTAAACTCGGTTACGAAGTGACCGATCCAGAAGAGCTGGAAGTTGAAGATGGTGATATCGTGATTTGCTGCGACATCCTCAGCGAGTGCGCGTTGAATGCCGATCTGATCGATGCCCAGGTTGAACAACTGATGACATTGGCGGAGAAATTTGACGTTGAGTACGACGGTTGGGGCACTTATTTTGAAGATCCTAATGGCGAAGACGGCGACGATGAAGATTTTGTCGATGAAGACGATGACGGGGTTCGCCACTAATTAATTGATTAAAATGCCCGATAGCACACACTAGCGGGCATTTTTTTAGAGTTCGCGCAACATCCGCACTTCACAATCAACATGGCCCGTGCAGCCAAGTGCATAGTCGATATGCTCAAAGCCCAAATGCTCATAAAGCGCAATGGCTTCCTTTAAAAAGCGGTCGTTTCCAGATAGCAGCGTTTGAAGCCCATCTCTCGTGCCTGCTCCATCACCATTAAGGCCAGTTTTTTCGCCAGCCCTTTACCGCGAATAGCCGGAAGAAAATACATCTTTTGCAGTTCGCAAATGTCCGATTCACTACCTGCTAATGGCGCAATCCCACCGCCGCCGACCACTTCACCCTCGTACTCAACCACCCAATATGCATGACCCGGCTGACTATACACTTGATACAGTTCGTCAAGATTCGGATCGGCGACGGTGTAGCCTTTATCAGCGGTAAGACCGTATTCGGCGGATACCTGACGAATGACGCGGGCAATAGCAGGATTATCCTGTAGCGTCAGGCGACGCATTACAGGTGATTGCGGCGCAATGTTATTCATAGTTTAACCCAATAAAAATAAAGTAATTATACATTTGTTTAATACCACTCTCTTCTTACGTGCGCAAGCATCTTATAAAGCAATAAAGTTTTTGCCAGCCTATTACTGATAAGAGTATTGTAACGTGGCAGAACATTTTACTGTCTGTATATATAAATTATATCAATGGATTTTTTAATTCAGGGAATTTTTATGGCTCAAGTTATTAATGAAATGGATGTTCCGTCCCATTCGTTTGTTTTTCATGGTACAGGTGAGAGATATTTTCTTATTTGTGTGGTGAATGTGTTGTTAACGATTATAACGCTAGGTATCTATTTACCATGGGCATTAATGAAATGTAAGCGTTATCTCTATGCTAATATGGAAGTTAACGGACAACGATTTTCGGTAATGCTGCCAACTTACTGATTTAGTGTATGATGGTGATTTTAAGGTGCTTGCGTGGCTTCCATTTCCATCAGATGTCCTTCCTGCTCCGCTACTGAAGGCGTGGTGCGTAACGGCAAAAGCACTGCCGGACATCAGCGCTATCTCTGCTCTCATTGCCGTAAAACATGGCAACTACAGTTCACTTACACCGCCTCTCAGCCCGGTACGCACCAGAAA
>NZ_MIIV01000183.1:0-3607 GCF_001743015.1 Shigella sp. FC1567 | reverse complement strand
CGTTGTAGCTTTTTCCTCAGCTTACGTATTTCGATTTGTTCTGGTGTTATCGGAGAGGCTTTTGGTGTTTTGCCCTGACGCTCATCACGCAGTTGTTTGCCCCATCTTGTCATTGTGGAAAGGCCAACATCCATAGCTTTGGCGGCATCTGCCACCGTGTATTTCTGGTCAACAACCAGTTGAGCGGATTCGCGTTTAAACTCTGCGCTAAAATTTCTTTTTTTCATTGGAGCACCTGTGTTGTTCTGAGGTGAGCATATCACCTCTGTTCAGGTGGCCAAATTCAGTGTGCCACTTCAATCTGACCTCTCAGTAAATATCAATACGGTTCTGGCGAGCCGCTTACGTGCAGCAGTCTTATCCGGCAGTTTAAAGGGGAGGACGGAGACCAATGAGGCACTGGAGCAGATTCAGTGCAGAGGTGACCTGCTTTATCAAACTTAATTGTGACAAAATGGCGATTGAGAAGGTGCAATTGACTTATCCGGATTCGGTCGTGGCGAGGTGGTGCCCCTGCATTCTGCTAACCGGGTTATGAGCCAGGAGTCAGCGATAGACAAAGGGACTTATCTGACCGGGCCCCCGGAAAAATGGCGGGAGAGAATGATACCTTCCTGCTGACGAGACCGGACTTTGAGATGACGAGCGATAGTGCGGCAGTGATGTACAGCCTGATCGGTAGCTGCAAAACTTAACGGAATCGAGCCGGAAACGTGGCTACGCCACGTGATCAGTGTAATCAACACCTGGCCTGCCAACCGCATGAAAGAGTTGTTGCCCTGGAACGTCACTCTCTCTGTAAACTAATTTTTACCCCACGTCCTTCACGGTGCGCTTACACTCTGGACAAGTATGTAAATGATAAGTTAAAAATAATCCGTGCATTTCCTGTGACGATATTAGTTGTTGGTAACGAAATCTCATTAGCGGATCGGAAATGCACTTAACCTAATACGTGCCACTGTTCCGCCAGGAGTTGCAGTGGCAACGTATTCTACCGTCAGTGATAGCGTTTTGTTATTATCAGAACTGATAGTTCAGCGACATCCAGTAATTTCGCTCAGGTATCACATATCCTGTTGTTGATGATCCCGTCTGGAAGTAATCACCGGCATACAGCGTACTCTTACCGGCACTGTACAGGCTCACGTCACTGTAATCCTTGTTGAGCAGGTTATTCACCGCAGCATTCAGCGTCAGGGCATCCGTCATCTTCCAGGACAGACCTGCATCCACCACCGTCCAGGCTTTCAGGTATTCTCCTTTCTCATCATACACTTTCTTCTGTACAGCGCTCAGTGACGAATAATTCTGGGTGAAACGTGGTGTTTTCCCGCGATAACGGGCACCCAGCCATGATGCCACCTCTTCGGTGATCTGCCAGTTCAGTTTCGCATTCACCATGTGTTCAGGGGTATAACTCAGCGGCGCACCTTTGTTATCACCATCACGTTGTTCACTTCGGGTCCAGGTGTAATTCAGTGACAGCGTGACATCCTCTGACCACAGCGGCAATGTGCCGGCAAATTCCACACCGTGCAACCGGGCCTTTCCGCTGTTTACATAGCTATTGGTGTTATCATTTATGGAATAAGAGACAATCTTGTTGGAGAAGTCAGTCATAAAACCTGTGACATTGGCATTCAGACCGGCGGGGTTATCGTAATACACCCCAGCCTCATAACTGACGCTCTCTTCCGGCTTCAGGTCGGGGTTACCAAGTAGATTTGTTTTTCCCTGCCCGGACACACCACTAATCCCTTTATGTAGCTGCCCCATTCTGGGTGCCTTATATCCCGTGGTCACACCGCCTTTCAGCGTCCAGGCATCTGCCACATCCCAGACCAGATATGCACGCGGACTGAAGTGTCCCCCGAATTGCTCATGATGTTCATAGCGGCTGCCCGCAGTCAGCGCAAGTGCATCCGTGAGATGCCACTCATCCTCAGCAAATACCGACCAGCTTTTCTGCCGGAAAGTTTCACCTGTGCTGGCAAGGACAACTCCGTCTTTCATGGACGAGCTCTGAAACTCGCCCCCCACCGTAACCAGATGAGATTCTCCCAGAGGGGTAAGCAGTAATGAATTCAGGATAAGGTTCGATTCCTTAAGCTCCCGCGGCTGACCGGCAAGCCCCCATTTGTCGCGCTTCAGTACACTGCGTACGAGCTCACGACCTTTATTTTCTGTCTCGTTCCAGTTCAGATACGATTTCCATGTTCCGAAGGTGAAAGTATGATCATAGCCAGCTGAAATTTTGTTCCGCTCATAGCGCAGGGTCCGGTCATATCCCCCCGTCAGACTCCCCAGTTGCCCATCCCGGTTATCATAACGCTGCCGGGTGGTATCCATATCAAACCAGAGCACATCCTGCTCCGACGCCTTCCAGTCAAGACGTGCACCAAGATTATAATTCTGTGACTCCGTGGGATAAGGAATACGCGTGGCTGCTGTATCGCTCAGTGATGTGACCGATGAGCCCTGACGCTGTTGTGTGCTACCGCGTACCTGCAGGCTGACAGAATCATCCACAAGGGGGCCACTGCTCCAGAAATTAAACTGGCTGCTGTTACCCCATTTGTTGCTTTCCTGCAGATTCAGCCCTGCATTGACGGAAGAGAGCCATTTGTCTGCATTCTTTCTGGTAATGATATTCACCACACCGCCCATCGCATCAGAGCCATACAGTGTGGACATCGGCCCCCTGATAACCTCAATACGCTCAATGGCGGCCAGAGGGGGCATGAACCCGGTATTCATGGCAGAAAAACCGTTGGGAGTCACGTCACTGCTTCCGCCCTGACGAACACCATCAATCAGTATCAGCGTGTAACTGGCTGGCATTCCTCGGATGCTGATTTCCAGCCCACCGGTTTTACCCGTACCACTTTCAACATCCACACCCTCTACTGATCTCAGAGCCTCCGCCAGATCGTGGTACTGGCTGGACTGCAATTCCTCCTGGCTAATCACAGAAACACTGGCGGCTGCGTTAGTCAGCTTTTTCTCATAGCCGGATGCCGAGACAATCATCACATCCTCTGCAGCAGCTATGCTGCTGGCTGAAAATCCGAGACAGGGAATGACTACGGAAGCCAGAGTGGTTATTCGCATATTACTAATCTCCGATCATGTTAACCGGCAAGACAATACACAAATACAAACAATAATGAGAATAATTTATATTTGCCTTTTACAAAAAATAAAGATTATTAACAAAACTAAATATAAATAACAACTGCCTCGGCATGCCAGTTAACAGCTATCCGTATGGCGTGTTCGGTTTTGCGAATAAAAAATGGTTACTGTAGAAGCGGATTTCCACCACATGTCAACCATGAATGGTCAGTGGTGCGAGACGACTGGGATGATTTGGTCGATGACTTCTTCCGGTGAATACTGATAGAAACATTGAAATATTGTAAGAGAAAGCGTTCAAAATTCTGTGGCACGTGAAAAATTCTACAGCGTCATCACTAGACTGGCCCCCTGAATCTCCAGACAACCAGTATCACTTAAATAAGTGATAGTCTTAATACTAGTTTTTAGACTAGTCATTGGAGTACAGATGATTGATGTCTTAGGGCCGGAGAAACGCAGACGGCGT